>JALUUK010000677.1 GCA_027021395.1 Acidobacteriota bacterium | reverse complement strand
GCTCATGACGAGCGAGGTGCTCATCTGGGTCGTGACCGCCAGCGCAGAGCAAATTCCGAGGACTTGCAGCGCGATGGGGTTGTTGTTGAACAGGGGATCGAGAAGTACGTCCCGACCTTTGCTAGCCATCAGACGGCCTCCTTGTCCTGAGCGTCGTCTTGCGGGTTCGTTTCTTGTCGGCGCAGTTTTTCGATATAAGGCCCGAAACCGTTTTCGCCGAGCCAGAAGCGCACGAGATGGCTCACGCCACGGGCGGTGAGGGTGGCACCGGAGAGGCCATCGACCCGATAGGGGTCGCTCTCGGGGTTGCCGGCACGGCCCTTGATCACCTTGATCTGGGGCGTGCCGTCCTCGCCGTAGGCCTTGCGGCCCGGCCAGAGCGCCTTCCATTTCGGATTGTCCACCTCGCCGCCGAGGCCGGGTGTTTCCTTGTGCTCATAGAAGGTGATTCCGCGAATCGTGTTCAGGTCGGAGTCGATGGCCAGGAAGCCGTAAAGGGTCGACCACAGCCCTTTCCCCTCGATTGGCAGGATCAGTAGCTCTAGCTTCCCGTCTGTGTCGAACTTTTGATAGACGAGCGCGCGATTCGGAAGGCGCGAGATGCCTGCTGAATTCGCGGGAGCCATACGGCTGTGTTGGGGGTCTTTTTTCATCTTCTGCTGGTCGAAGGTTTGAGCATCGACGTCTTCGGCGAGGTCGCCGCTTTGAAGATCGACGACGACGGCTTGGATCGATTTGAACCTTTCCGCAACGACCTCAGCCGGCGGCTTTTCGCCGGGTTCGGCAAGGCCCGCGGCGAGAAGCACGTTTTGCTGCTTGTCCAGCAGCGCATTGGCGTCTTGTCTTTCCTTGAGCGCAACGGCGGAAGACGAGACGACGATGGCGCAGACGATGCAGATCGCCGTGGCAAAGAAGATGATGTAGGAGGTCTTATGCTGCATAGCGTGCGTTCCTCCGTTTGACGTTCGCTTGAACGACGTAGTGGTCGATCGTAGCGGCGAAGACGTTCATCAGAAGAATCGAGAGCATCATGCCTTCCGGGTAGGCCGGATTGACGACGCGTACGAGGACGACCAGGACTCCGATGAGGAAGCCATAGATGTACTTGCCGGTATTGGTTTGGGCCGCCGAAACCGGGTCGGTTGCCATGAAAACCACTCCAAAAGCCCAGCCGCCGAGCACGAAGTGCCATTGGGGGAGCAGGCTGAAGTAAGGGTTCGTCTCGGAACCGATGGCGTTGAACATCATCGCGCAAAGCCATGTCCCGGCGGCAGCTGAGAGCATGATGCGCCAGGAACCCACGCCGGTGATCAGCAGGACGACGGCTCCGAAGAGACAGGCCAGCGCGGAAGTTTCGCCCATGGATCCGGGCATCAGTCCGATGAATGCATCCCACCAGGTAAAGCCGGCGGTGACGCCGGCCATACCTTCCGCAGCGGCGCGGGAAAGTGCGGTGGCGCCACTGACTGCGTCGGTGCTGGTGTTGGCGGCGATCCAGGCAAAGTCGCCGGAAATCTCAGCCGGGTAGGCGAAGAAGAGGAAAGCGCGCGCGGTCAGTGCGGGATTGAGGATGTTCATCCC
>JALUUK010000676.1 GCA_027021395.1 Acidobacteriota bacterium | reverse complement strand
GGGGCGATCGCATACGGCGAGGGCCTGGTCTGGACGACGCACGGCGACACCTTGCTTGCCGATCTTCGGGCGACGGCCAAGAAAGCCGACAATCTCCCGATCTTCAAACTCGTGTCCGGACGTCCGGACGGATCTCATCTTGAGCGCTTGGGCGCGGTCGAGCGTGACGTTGCGGGAAGCGGTGCCTTGGAAAACGTCGCTTCGGTGTCCGGACGTACAGACTCGTCCGGACGTACAGACGGGGCGGGTTTCGATCTGCCGCTCTTGTCGACGGCGTTGACGCGCCTTGGTTTTCCGAAGAAGCAATCGTTGGAACTGGTCCATCGAGCCTTCGAGATGCTGGATCCGGCGGAAATGAGTGAGGCGGCGATTCTCAAGGCGGCGTTGCAGCTCGGAGCGCCGCGAGGGGGAGGGGGATGGTGCCGGCCATCGACGAGCGCAGGCTCATCCCCAGCGAGAGGTCTTCGCTCGATGGAAGATCAAGCCGGCCAAGACGAGGCCTAGTCCCGCTGTGGCGAGGGAGACGATGCGCGCGAAGCCTGCGAGGTTGACGGCGTCCGTGAGAAAAAGCTTGAGCAGGACGATGACCAGAAGCGCGGTGCCGGTCTGTCGCCACCACGAGGCTCGCCATCGCGAGCCGATCACCACCGAGGCCACGCCCAGCGAAGTCCAGACCAGCGTATAGGCCATCCATTCCTTGTCGGTGGCGAAGCCGGAAGCGAGCGCATCCCCGTGAAAATGGCGGCGCACGGAGAGGCTGCCGAAGGCCCAAATCAGCAGAAAGCTCGCACCCGACAGGGGGCCGACCACCAGTGGGGCCAGCCATGGCCGCGCGCTCCATTTCGAGAAGGCGTAGGTCGGAAGAATCAAGGCCATGCCCGGTAGCGCGAACGCCTGGAACAGAGCGTTGAAGACGACGCCGTCTCCGAGTTTCTGCTGAAAGAAAAGCGGATTGACCACGAAGCCCAGGATGGCGAGGGAGAGCAGGGCGCAGAAAAGAGCGAATGCTGGAAGTGCGGTGCGAAAGGCTTGGCGTCGAGAAGAAGACGTTTGCGAGGCACCGGTGGCCCGGGCGGCCACACCGAGCGAGACGAACCAGAGGCAAGCGATCGTCCCCCACAAGGCTGCCGAGCGCATGTCGGTGGACTCGCCTCGCAAGAGGGAGCCCGCGACGAGCGTCGTCCAAACCAAAACGAGACCGATGACGATGCAATGGAACAGTCGAGAGAGTTTTCGGCACCGCACGCGGTCGAGGAGAGCGGCTGCAGCGAAAACGGCGGCGATGGCGAAGGGGAAAACCCAGAAATCGAGGCTTCGCCAAAACGCGGCGCCGGGAACTTCGACGTGGGTCAAGATCGCTCCCGCGCCGACGATGAGGCGCAGGAAGATCAGCGATGCGAGTGCCGCCAGAATCGGACGCACGCCGTCGATTCGGTAGATGCCCGACAGCCAAGCACTCGACAGCAAGATCCCAACGAGAAGCGCATTCAGGTGCGCGCCGTCGCTCGCCAACCACGCCGCCCAGGCCGCAAAGAGCACGGTGCCGGAAAGCAAGATCGATGCGCACCTTCGAGATTCGCTCTTGCGGGGAAGGCGTCGGGCGACCGGATAACTCAGCACGCCGAGGCCGGCGGCGATGAGCGCGGCGGCCGCAGCCTCGGAGAGGTGCCCGGGAAAAGCCGGCAGCGACCACAAGGCGACCGCGAAGTAGCCTCCGGCGAGCCAGACGAGCAAGTGCGCCATCCCCGCAGGGTGGTACGCTCTCCAGATGTTCAGATACGCGCCGATACTCGACAATGCCGCCAGCGAGAGAATCGTCAGGCCCAGCCTCACGGCGGATTCTCGGGGTGCCGCTTCAGAGGCGCCCGTGGTGCTCATCAGATCCAAGCCATACGCCGATAGAAGCCACGCGCCGAGTGCGGCCGCAACCCAGGGCCAGAGGTCGAAGGTGTAGGCGCGGCCCGTGAAGGCCAATAGCAGCGCAGAGGCTGCGGCGAATCCCAGCCAAGCCATCTCTTCGCCCGGAAGCATCCAAGCCATACCCGAAAGGAGCAGCAAAGCGCTGCCGATCCCGGCATATCCCACGCGACGGATTCGTCCCGGATCCGCCGCCAACACGGCTGATCGCCAGAGCAGGACCAGCGGCGGCAGCACGATCCAGGTGACCTCGACGAGGCCGTGCGCGGCTGCACGAAGGGAAGTCGCCGTTGCCAGCGTGGCGAGCGCCAACACGAAAGAGGCCAACACGAGCTGTCGGCTCTGCCGTGCGCGGTGAAACCATCCGGCAAGCCAAAGAGCCAAGTAGCTCGGCCAGAACGCGTCGTGGGCAGCGACGTCGGCAAGCAGAGCCGGGCCGAGAAAGCCCGTCATCGCCGCCGCCACCGCCGGGACGGGGTCATGCGCGGGCAGCAAGAAGATGGCGACGACACCGACTAGGATGGAGATCAAGAAGGCCATCGAAGCCGGCAAGATCGCCGAATGGCTCGCTGCCACCACGAAAAGCGCGATGCCGGCAAGTCCGGCGGCGCTGAGCCAGGCTGCAAGATCGATGGCGGCCTCACCACGGGCATGGCCGCCGAAGCGGCGCCGCCGTTTGCACCATGCTGCCGCTGCGAGGCTCAACGCCCCCGCGATCAGCCCGAGTGAAAGCCCCCCCGTCGTCCCGAGCACGCTACGGTCGACGAGCAGCTTCACCCAAAGCGCCGCCGCGGTCGAAATGGCGATGGCTCCGAGAACCATCCAGGCCTTCGGGGGAAGCGATGGGACGGCCGGCGCGGAGGGGGCGGCGCCGCTGCTCTCGTCGCTGATTTTTCCACGCGCCGAGGTCGTCTCTTCAGCCGACGGTTCGAGATCACGGACGGTCGCTTCATCGGCGAGCGGGGTGGTTTCCGGGGCGGCTCGTTCGTCTTCGGCATCGCGTTCGACCAGCGCGGAGAGGTCGTTTCCGCCACCTTCGGGTAAATCGATGTCATTCGCCAATTGCGCGTATTCTTGGTCGACGATCCAGGCTTCGAGCCGCTCTAGGCGTTCGGAGATCTCACGCAATTTTTCCGAATGGAAATCGCTTTCACGGCGAAGCCAGCCGCTTCGCTTGACGGCCGCAAAGGCCAGAACGATCCCCAGCAGGGTGAGCGTCGCCCAGAGGAACAGCAAGCCGAGTACAGCCTCTTCCATCACCACCTGACCTCGCCTGCACCCAAGGTCAACTTAGGGCCCCGCCGGACGATGGCAATCTATCCGAGACCCTACCGGGAATCCGGATCAGGGGGCGGCAGGTGGTGGGCTGTCGAGCGCGCGTCGCACCGCGCGCGAAAGCTCGGGGTTCGTAAAGGGCTTTTGGTAGATCTCCACGGCGCCGAGCTTTCTCGCGTGCTCCTCTTGGTCCGGCAGCGGATAAGGGCTGACCATCATCACGCGCTCGCCCGGCCAGAGGCGCAGGATGCGCGTGAGCACGTCCGGTCCATTCCAACCGGGCAGGACCATGTCGAGCAGGACGAGGTCGATTCGCGGCCGCTGCTTCAAGCGCTGCAAAGCCGCGCGTGGGGTGGAAGCGACTTCGACGTGATAACCGAAACGCTCGAGCAGGGTGCGGGCTTCTTGGCGGGAACTCGGATCGTCATCGACCACCAAGATCGTCTCGCGTCCGCGCCAAGCGGCACTCTCATCACCCGTCTCTTGCGGGCCGGTGCTTTCGACCTCTTCGGTGTCGGCGAGAGGGAGGGCCATACGGATCGAGGTTCCGCGGCCGACCTCGGTGTCGACTTCCATGAAGCCGTGGTGCGCGCGGATGGTTCCGTATGCCATCGTCAGGCCCATGCCGCTCGAGCGCACGCCCTTGGAGGAAAAGAACGGTTCGAAGGCGCGGGCGCGGATCTCGTCGCTCATTCCCGGTCCGGTGTCGATGATTTCGACGACGCCGTAGGTGCCGGGATGAGAGCCGGGTCGGGTGGCCGCCGCGGTGTCGTCGAGTTCGAGTCGTCGAACGCGAAGCGTGACTTCGCCTTCACCCTGAGCGTCCTTGGCGTTTTCGAAGACGTGCCAGAAGGCCTGTCGCAATTGCGCCTTGTCGCCGAGGATCATCAAGGGAGCGTCTCGCTCCACCTCGAGGTTGAGGGTGATGTCGTCCCCGAGCCCACGCATGAACTCGGCGGCTTGCTTGCGAACCAGCCGCGCGAGGTTGATGCCGATGAAGTAATGTTCGCCGCCTTCGGGGCGCAGAGACAAGACGCGGCGCGCTAGGGCGGAGCCGCGGGCGGCATGGCCGTCGATGGCTTCGCACATCCGCTCGCGCTCCTCCTCGGTTTCATTGTCTTTTCGGTGGCGGGTGATCGAGAAGATCTTGCGGAAGATCTTCTCGAATTCGCTGACTAGAAGATCCGCCGAGTCCACCAGAGCTTCCACGCGCTCCACCTGTCGCATGCGCTCTTCGAGAGCTTTTCGTGCGCTGACATCGCGCACGAAAATCGCCAGTTGCCGTCCTTCCGCTGCAGGAAGAAGAGCTGAAGCGGCTTCTAGGGCGATTTCCATGCCGGTTTCTCTGCATCCACTGAAGTCCAGAGTGTCCGGTTCGACGAGGCCGTCTTGACGTTCTCGAATCCAAGCGAGTACGCGTTCGCGATCTTCCTCTCCGATCAAAGTGCCGATGTCGCGCTGCGAGATCTCTTCGTCCGGCGGAATCGCCAGCAGGTGCCGAAACGCGGGATTGGCGAAGATGATCTTCGTACCGAGCACGATGACCACGCCGTCGGGGCTAGCTTCCACGAGAGCCATGGCCCGAACCTCGCTGCGCAGCAAGGCGAGTTCGACGTCCTCGAGCCGTTCCTTTTGAGAGACGGCCAACCATCCGAGGGCAAGAACGGCAAGGATCAAAAGCCCGGCGCCCGGTAGCAGGTAGCGCCAATCCAATCCATGAACGACGCCATAGCCGACGAGCCCCACCGAAGATGCCAGAAGGACGAGTGAAATAGTGAAGCGAATCGATCTCATGAACCGCACACCTTACGCCCAATCTCCGAATCTGGCCCGAAATTCCGGTGCTTTCATCGATTTCTCCCTCGCTCAGCCCGGACCGGCGAGAATTCGGGCGGAGAGGACTTGGTGGTCGAGCTTGGCGGCGGTGTCCATCTCTTGGATCCAAACCGGCCTTTGGATGGAGACGCGGATGACTTCGTCGCGAACGCCCCAGGGAGCGAGCGCATCGGCCCACTCGTTCCACCACGGACTCAGCGACGGTGAAAACGGCTGAATGACGAAGATCTTCCCATCCTTGCGGAGCGTGGCTTGGAGCCGCAACAGTAGAGCCCTGCGCTCTTCCGCGGCGAGTTCGGAGACGATCCATCCAGCGGCGAGAACGTCCCCAAGGCCGCCCCGCGGCACCGTGTCGGGAAGATTCGCGCGCCGTGTGCGGAAGTCGAGGCCGAAAGAAGACCAGGTACGGCGCGCCTCGTCGAGCGCCCATGCCGAACGATCGATACCGACG
This sequence comes from Acidobacteriota bacterium, assembly GCA_027021395.1. Taxonomy (GTDB): domain Bacteria; phylum Acidobacteriota; class Polarisedimenticolia; order J045; family J045; genus JALUUK01. Next base: position 1,984 of record JALUUK010000676.1, on the reverse strand, counting down.
ATCTGGGGCGGGTAGTCCAGGTTCGCGGCGATGGCGGCGGATGTCGCCCCCGTCCCGCAGCCGAGGTCGATCAGCCGCTCTGCGGGAGTGACGATTCCGGTGCCCAGCATCTCCAGCGCGTGCGATGCGATCATGAAATGCACCGCCGCGAAGTAGCAGGCCTGCGCTCCGCGTTTGCCGCGCCCGTCGAGGCAGCGCGCGTAGGCGGCTGCCGAGGCGGGTGCGTGGGCGTAGATCCTGTCCAGCGTTTGGACTCCCTTGCGGATCTCCGTAAACGAGAGTTCCCCAGCGTATCGTTCGACGTTCCCTTCATGCCAAGCATCGAAGCGCTCGCGGATTTTTCCGGTCAGGTAGGGGATCTGCACTTTTCTCTCGCGCGAGAGTCGAAGATAACAGGAAGCGCGGATTCGTGCTGGCTCGGCGGGGCTTCATCGGCGACACTGGGTTCTCGACGTTCTCGACCGCTCCAATGCCGCCGAGGCGTGGGTAGGTCATGCAGAAATTCGTCGACAGCTTGGAATCGCACGAAGAAATCGCCCCCTACCTCGTCTACCGAGGAACGGCCGAGCAGCGCGAGGCATGCATGGTCGAGCCCCGCAGCGGGCTGCCTCCCGGTGCCGCACAGGCCCTCGAGCGCTTGGGGATTCGAGGCCTCTACGCGCACCAGGCGCAAACTCTCGATCGCATCGTCGAAGGTGGGCACACCCTGCTGGCGACGCCGACCGCCTCCGGAAAGACTCTGGCCTACCTCTTGGGATTCGCAGCGCGGCGAGCGCTCGATCCCGAGGCGCGGGGGCTTTTCATCTATCCGCTCAAAGCGCTCGCGCGCGATCAACTCACGACGATTCGCACCTTTCTGGAAGCGATGGGCATTCCCGCCTCCGAAGCCGCGGAGGTCTACGACGGCGATACTCCGGAAAACTTGCGCCGCAAGATCCGTCGCAGTCCTCCGGCGGTGATCGTCACCAACCCGGACATGCTGCATCTCGGCTTGTTGCCGTATCACGAGATCTGGTCCGGCTTTTTCGCTCATCTCGGAACGCTCGTCATCGACGAGGCGCACGCCTACCGCGGCATCTTCGGAGCGCACGTGCATCACGTCTTGCGCCGTCTGCTTCGCCTCGTTGGCGAACATGGAGGTGGTCCGGTGATCGTCGCCGGCAGCGCGACGATCGGTGAGCCGCAGCAATTCATCGAAAGATTGACCGGTGAGTCGTTTTCGGTGATTCGAGAGTCCGGTGCTCCCGTCATGCGCAGGCACGTGGTTTTCCTTCAACCCCACGATACCTCTCCCTACACGCTTGCAACGAAGATGCTGGCACGAACGGTCTCATCAGGATTCAAGACCATCGCTTTCACCAAGGCGCGCCGCATCACCGAATTGATGCATCAGTGGCTGATTCGCATGGCGCCGGAGCTTTCCCGGAAGGTCGCCGGCTATCGTGCGGGGTACCTTCCGGAAGAGCGGCGAGCCATCGAAAACAAACTCTTCGGGGGAGAACTCTCCGGCGTGATCAGCACCTCGGCGCTCGAAGCCGGCATCGACGTCGGAGGGCTCGATGTCTGCATTCTCGTGGGCTACCCCGGTTCTCTGGCGACGGCTTGGCAGAGGATCGGGCGAGCCGGACGCTCCGACCGCGAGTCGCTGGCGATTCTCGTGGCCATGCCCGACGCGCTCGATCGCTATGTCGTTCGGCATCCGGAGCATTTTTTCTCCGGCGAATTCGAGCGCGTGATGCTCGATCCGGAAAACGACATGGTGGCAGACGCTCATCTTCAGGCGGCGGCGGCCGAAAAATCACTCGATCCGGCAACGGTCCGTTTTCTCGGGGGTGCGAACGGCGCAGCGCGAGCGACGCGTTTGGTGAGCGAGGGAAAACTGGCCGAGGCGCACGAAGGCGATCGTTGGGTGGCCTTGCGCCGGCGCCCGCAACGCGACATTCCCCTGCGGAGCATGGGAGGCCCCTTCACTCTGCGGTTGGTC
>JALUUK010000675.1 GCA_027021395.1 Acidobacteriota bacterium | reverse complement strand
GCGAGACGGCGGTGAGGGCGACGCCGAACAGGCCGCACACGATGTTGGCTCGAGCCTGCGCCTTGGGGGACGTCCAGACGCCCCACGTGATCCCCATGGTCCACAGCCCGTTCGCCAGGTGGTAGACGCACGACAGGAGGCCGACCAGATAGACGATTCGAATCACCCACCCGGAGAGGGCGGCGCCGAGCGTCGAGGCGGCGTTGTAGGGCGCGAACTGCGCGCCGCCGAGGGGCCCGGCCACATTCTCAGCCCACGCGTCGAAATGAAACCAGCCGTGCATATGGAATACGTGGTACACGATGAAGAAGAAGGCGATCATGCCGGTCGCCCGCTGGAGCGTGTAACGGATGTTGCTCTTGAAAGGGTAGTTCGCCGTGTTGGGCAATCCGCCCGCGACGATGACGACACCGATGACGGCATGGAACAGGATCGGGAGGAAGATCAAACCCCACTCGACCAGCGGCAGGAGCCGTCCGAGGCTGTGGATCTGATAGACCGCTTTCTGGAAGGTCGCCGGCCCGTTGTTGATGCTGGCGTTGGTCATCAAGTGGACGCACATATAGGCGCCGACCGGTATCAGGCCACTGAGGGAATGGAGCCGACGAATCAAGAACTCATGCCGCTGGAGCCACCCCAGCGGCGGCGTCTGATCGGCCATCGCCTGTATCCTTATTCCAAAGAGGCCCCTGCGTGCCCACCAAGCAAGCAGGTCGCTTCGCGTCAGCAGCGATATCGTTAGCTGAAAGCCGGCACTCGGCGGCCGGCTGAGCGAACAACAGGCAAGTATATGGCTTCCTACATGGGTCGCAACCCGGCGGCTCAATTAACCCGGCGGTTCAACTCTCGTCGAGAATCTCGGTCATCCCAAGCTGTTTCATTTTGCGATACAGATTGGAACGGTGCATGCCGAGCCTTCTTGCGGCTTCCGTGATGCTCCCGCCCGCTTGCTCGATCTGCTGCTCGATATACCGCGACTGAAAATCCCGCGTCGCCTCGGCCAAGGTGCCACCCTCTTGCATTCGATCGTCTTGCGGATTGGTTGTGCCGGGGCGGAAGAGAAGATCGCTCGCCCCGATCTCTTCATGCGCGACCATGCACGCGAGCCGTTCCATCATGTTGCGTAGTTCCCGGACGTTTCCCGGCCAGGAGTGTTCCATCAGCCGCTGCCTGGCCTCTTTCGAGAGCGTCAGTTGAGCTCGCCCGGTGTCTCTTCCGAACTGCTCCAGGAAGAACTCGGCGAGCTCCACGACGTCGCTCCCCCGCTCGCGCAGTGGCGGCAGCATGAGCGTCAGGCCGTCGAGTCGATAAAAGAGATCCTGGCGGAAGGTCCCTTCGGAAACCGCCTGTTCGAGGTCGCGGTTGGTCGCTGCGATCAGGCGGACATCGACCGGAATCTCTTCGGAACCTCCCACTCGAGTGACGACGCGCTGTTCCAGGACCCGCAGCAGTTTCGCTTGAGCTTCCAGCGACAGGTCGCCGATCTCATCGAGGAACAACGTTCCGCTCGACGCCTGTTCGAACTTTCCAGGGCGCGTCTCGTGCGCGTCCGTAAATGCGCCCCGCTCATGGCCGAAGAGCT
>JALUUK010000674.1 GCA_027021395.1 Acidobacteriota bacterium | reverse complement strand
ACCAGTGCCCCACCGGCTGGCCGAGGCCCGCCGGCGTTCCTCCATCGGATCGTGGTTCGAGGAGATCGGTGGCGTCATCGGATCACTCCAGACCTTCAGCGCCGACCGGCGGGATCTTGATACCGGCCAGGCGGTCGAAGCGGCTGTTCGGGAGGAACCGCGGTTCGATCGAAAAGATGAAACCGAGATTGTTGCGGCTTTCGTCGTAGTACGCGCCGGCGCGCACCAGCATCGATTCGCCGATGCGCACCACCGACGCACTCTGGCCGATGTTCCCCGTCGCGCCGAAATCGAAGCTCGTACCGAGATTGGCAATCCACTTTTCCGTCATGCGGTAGCTCACGCTCGCGTTGAGCACCTGGCTCGTGATGGCGCCCTGCACCGACCGGAACCCGACGTAGAGTCGACCTCGGCCCGGCCGCGATAGGATGCCTCCGACACTCGCCGTCTGCAGGCCGTTGGCGAAGAGATCGGCATAGCCGTCGGAGACGATGCTGAAACGATCTCCCAGGTGCCATCGGAAGTCGTAGTTGAGCATGCCGAAGTTCTCGCCGAAGTTGTCGCGATCGGGCTTGACGAACCACGTACCGCCCATGTCGAGCACGATCCAGTCGACCACACGCTGGTTCCCCGGCGCGCCTCGCTTGGTCTGCCACCGCTGCCGGATCGCCATGCGAGCGGCCGCGAGATCGTCCACGATGTCGGTGCTCGGCCCGGCGACCCAACGCTGGAGGCTGGAGCGAAATGCGAAGTTGCGTTCATCGAATCGGGTGGCCACATTGCCGCCCGGGACGCCGCCGAACGTGTCGAAATAGAACCGCCGTCGGAAGTGCTCGATGCTGTCATCGTCCAGGGCATCGTACAGCGGGAACTGCGCCAGATCGTTGCTTGCGTCCGACCAGAAGAAATCCCCTTCCAGTACGATCTTGTGCGCCATCCCCTGCAGATTCCAAAGCGTGTCCTGCACGCTCGGATCGATGCTCCAGATCGGCACGCTGCTGCGGACTCCCAACTGGCCGAAGTATCGCACCGTGTCGTTCCGATTGATGTCCTCCTGGTAATAGGCGACCTCGCCTAGAGCGTACGGTACGACCTTGGCCCAGGCGATTTGCAGCGGCAGGTCGAGCTCCTGTCGGCTGGCGGCACGCACGCCCTTGACCGGAACTTCCCACGCCAGCGGATCGAACTTCGCGGCATCGGCGGGGTCGAACGGCGGGTCGGCCGTGCGCAGGCGAGCGTAACCGACGTGGCTTCGAGCATGCCAGGTGAGCCAGTCTCCGGCGAGCGGTTGACCGATGATCGAATGATCGAGTCGGGGCATCCACTCGGTCTGGGTGAAGAAGTCATTGAGCCGGAAGTAGCCGGACAACGAAAGAGCGCGATTGCTGTTGAGTCGTTCGATCTGGAATCCGGTCGTCTGATCCTTCTCCAAGTCCCATTCGCGTTCGAAGTATTGCTCCAGGAAGTTCGCGTCGCTGATCCACCCCGCTTCCGCCTGGACGCGCCAGCCTCCCGCGATGCGTTGCTGATGTCGCCACGTGGCGCGTCCGCGTCCCCGGTGCGGAAAGGTGAGCATGCGGCGGTC
>JALUUK010000673.1 GCA_027021395.1 Acidobacteriota bacterium | reverse complement strand
AGCCGAGCTGGCCGCCGAAGGCGATCTGTTCTTGGGCGGCGATCTCGACGCAGCGAGCAACCAGGTCATGGTGGTTCTCGGCGCGCGGCAGCGCCGGTGTATCCGGCGGGCAGGCGGCCGAACGGAAGATGCCGGAAAGGCTTTGTGAGACGAGGTTGCCCTGGGCGTCGACGCGAATGAGCGCATCCGCACCATCCGGATACTTAAGATAGGCGATCACCCCCGGCGGTTGCTGGGCAGGGTCTGCTGTCTCGGGCAGCGCACGGGTGGCGGCGATGATCGGCGGCAGTGCCTGGGCGGCTTTCTGATCCTCCGGCGAGGCGCTGCTCCAGACCTGGAGCGCGAGGCTGGCCAGGTCGATATCCTCATCGGCTTGATCGTCGTCGAGTGTGCCAGCCTTTTCCGTATAGAGATCGCGCAGCTTGGCCTGAGCCTCTTCGCCGAAGAAGGATTCGTCCGTCCCGATGACTTCCTGGTTCTGCAGGAGGCGATGGAAGAGCCGCCGGCGCAGCCGGATGATGCGATCGACACCATCGGCTGGGAGAAAGGAATACACCGTAATGGTATCGTGTTTTTGACCAATTCGATCGACGCGACCCGCGCGTTGAATCAAACGGATGATGGCCCAGGGAAGATCGTAGTTCACCACGATGTGGCAGTCTTGCAGGTTCTGCCCCTCGGCCAGCACATCCGTCGCAATGAGCACCCGCAGCTCAGTCTCGCCTTTTCGCAGCCCGCCGTTGGTCGAAGGACTAAAGCGCCGGGCGAGGGAGACCGGATCGGCAGTGTCGCTTGTGGCGACGGCCAAGTCTTTAATACCCCGTCTGTCGAGCTGCTCGCCCAGGTACCCGGCGGTATCGGCAAACTGCGTGAAGATGAGGACCTTGTCTTTTCGGTGGTGTTGCGTGAGGAGGGCAGCGAGGGCCCCCAGCTTGGCATCCGCGACCGGGTTCCACGCCCCGGCCTGCTTCAGCACGGTGAGCAGCGCCTCGGCATCTGCCCGAAGCGCCTCGGCTAGCTCTGATCGGAAAAACTTGGGATCGAGCCAGTCAAAGCGCTTCTGAAACTGCTCCGCGTAGGTCTGGTATATCTTCGCAGCCTGGGCCTGATACGCTGCCAGCGTTTCGACCTGCAGAGACTCGCTCGCCGCGCCGCCCTCGGCTGGCCCTGAATCGTTTTCGTCAGTCACGGCGAACTCCTCGTCGGTGTCGCTAAGGGCTGTATCGAGCAAGGCTGCATCCTGGGTGCCAATGGGAATAGGACACCTGTTCTCGATCGCATACAGGGTGACGAGGTTGCGGACAATATGCCGCTCTACGGAGCACAGGAAGCTGTACCCGCTGGATTCCAGCCGCTTGAAGAGGTTGGTTCGGCAAAAACCAAGTAAGCGGCGACCCGCACGGTTGAGATTGTTTAGGATGCGTTTCTCGTCACCCTTGGCCATGCGTTCGGCGTTCTCGATCAGGAACTGCGCCATACCGTAGCGGGGAAGCGTCAAGTGCTCAATCACCCGCACGACCTCGTCGCGAAAGAGCCGCGCGTATTGATCGGTGGGGTCGCCTTCGCGGATGGCGAATGGCACCCGCTTG
>JALUUK010000672.1 GCA_027021395.1 Acidobacteriota bacterium | reverse complement strand
GCATCGTCGAACGATGCGCATCTTCCGCCGTGGCCCGAAGTGGCTGGCGACCTATTCCGCCAAGCGTGTCGCATGATCCGCCTCGCCGTTCATGGGCACCTGATCACCGCGCTCGGCACCGCCGCGCTCGTGTATTTCGTCTCTTGCAGACTCGGAATCGCTGCACAGCACTTGGCGGCGGGGGTGGTCTTTGCCGCAACGGTCTTGATTTACAACCTAGATCACTTCTTCGATGAACGCGGCCGTTCATTCCAACTCCAAGCAGCCCGTCGTTTGAAGCGCGGAAACACCGTCAGGAAGGAGGCCTTCTCGTCGAGAACGGACCGATGCCTGCCGCGAGGGTGGGTCCCGGCGCTGATCGCGGCCTCCGCAGCCGTGCTGGCGTACTTTCTGTGGAAGGCGCCTCAATCCACCCGATACCTCGTGCTGGTCGGTGCGCTCCTCTCGTCGCTCTACGGCATGCCGTGCCTTCCGGGATCGCGCCGGCTCAAGGATCTGCCCGGATTGAAGATCGCCATGGTACCCCTGGCGGTGACGCTTGCGGTATTTCTCGTACCGATCTCGACCCACGGCGGCGGAGTCCGCATGCCGCCGCTCGATCTGCTCACCGTTTTTCTTCTGGCCTTTTCGAGTGCCACGATCTGCGACATGCACGACGCGAACGAAGACCGCACCGAAGGCGTGCTCACCCTGCCGGTCGCTCTCGGAAAGACTCTCACCCGCGTTCTGCTCGCGGCATGCCACGTCTTGCTCGCACTTCTGGTTGTGACGACATCGACCGCGCCGAGCTCGATCGTGCTCTTGGCGTTGTCGTTTTCGGCGATCGTGGCCGTCGTCGAGATCCCTCAGCGAAGTGTGCACGCCATACTTGCGGATATCGTATTGCTTCTGCCGGCCTTGCTTCTCTACGGGGGCGATATCCCGGGAGGATAGATATCGTCGCTCGTCCCCGTACTCCCATCCGCCCCCGCACTGAAAAAGTTCTGATTCGCCGTATCGACGACATAGTCGTTGCCCCAAGGATCTCTCTTGTAGTCACCGCCGACGATCGACGGCACGATGAGCGAGACGACGGTGGGATAGCTTCCGTTCGCCTTTCGGTAGATCTCGGCTGCGTCGTTGAGCGCGGCCAACTCTCGATGAACGACATCGATCCATGCCTGAACGATGGGAGCGGAGGTCAAGGTCAAGGTCACGTCCGCAAATCGCTCCGGTGAAAGCGTCACCGTCTCGCCGCTGACCGTGTAGCCGATATTCCCGCCGTATGCGTCTTGTATCGTTTCGCTCACCGATCCGGTCAACGCGACATAGGGTCCCTGCCAAGACGATGTCCCCGGATCGCTCAGCAAGGCGGAAAGCCCCTCGTTGCTCGTCGGGAACCGTCCGTGATCGCGATAGAAGGCGTAGAGACCTTCCTCGAGCTTTTCGAGACGAATCTTCGTCTCCTTTTCCTTGGAGACCTGGATCGAACGCGCAATCATCGGCAAGAGCGCGCCGGTGAGAACCGCGATCACCGCCAACGAGACGATCACCTCCGTCAGCGAAAAGCCGCGATCCCTCTCAAGCATCGCCAGGACCTTGGGAGCGCCA
>JALUUK010000671.1 GCA_027021395.1 Acidobacteriota bacterium | reverse complement strand
GTTTTCTCGGTTCTCCAGTCGGCAGTGTGAGGCCATCTTGCCCGGCTTGCCGATAGCACGGTGTCAGGGGGGCACACCGGGCTGCATGTGCGTGAGGGGTTGTTGGTGGTGAAACGGACCGACATCGGGCGACTTCGGCTACACACGGAACCGGCTCGCGAGGAGCCGGGAGATGATGACGTCGCATCGTGGCAGACGGCCGCGAGTCTATTCGCGGCCGCCACTGGATGGTCTTTCGAGCCATGTGAAACGGTTGCCGTGGCGAGTGAATCGTCCGGGTCGGACAGCGTGCCGGAGACTCAGCGATGGCGACTTGTGCGTTCGGTGCCCGACGACAACGAAGCGCCCGGTCGACCGACGGCGGGCGCTGCGCCCCCCGAATCGGTCGCCCAACTGGCTCGACAGCTCATCGGCTATCACGAAGAGCTCGAATCGACATACCGCGCGTTGCGGGAGCGCGAGGCGGAGTTGGCGACGGCCGTTCCTTTGTCGGTGATCGACGACGAAGGGCGGCATCTTTCCGAACGGCTTGCCTGGGTTTTGAAATCGGTAGCCGAAGCGATCGGTTGCGATGCCGCGGCGCTCTATTTGCTCGACGACACGACCCAGACGCTCAAACTTCGTTCCTCATGGGGCATCCCACGGCAGCGACTCGCCGAGCCGCCTCGGAGTCTGCGCGGCGCGGTCGCCGACCTGGAAGCCTTGATGGGTAGTGCGGTCGTTCTGGAAGATGTTCGCTTGGCGCCCTTCTGGCGGGCTCCGGAAGGTTTCGCCGCGGCGCTTTGCCTGCCGGTGGCCAGCGACACGACGCCGCTGGGAACGCTTTGGCTATTCTCCCGGCTCCCGCGCACGTTCGGCGATGCCGATGTGCAGTTGGCCGAGGTCGGATCGGGTCGCATCGTGGCCGACTTGGAGCGGGAAACGCTGCGCCATGAGGTCCGGCGGAATCGGCACTACGGGCGGCAGATGCACGACGGTTTCGTGTGGCAACAGGACCGTCTTCCGCATATCGAGTTGCCGATCGAAGGTTGGAGTCTCGCCGGTTGGCGGAATCCCGCATCGTGGGTCGGTGGGAGCTTTTTCGACTGGATGATGCTTCCCGACGGCCGAGCTCTGCTGGCGGCCGGGGACGTCGAGGGGACCGGCGTTGTCGGCGCACTCGGCGGCGCCACGCTCCGCGGGATGGTATGGAGTCACGCGAGCATCGCCCGGACGCCGATCGATCTGCTCGAGCGGGTTCATGAATCGTGGTGGCTGGCATCGCCCGGAGGCCAGCATGCGTCGGTCATGGTCGCCGTGCTCGACCCCGAATCGGGCGACTTCGATGTGGCGGCGGCCGGAACGTGGCGCTGGCTTGTCGGTGGAAAGAAAGCCGTGTGGGAGACGATCTGCCAACCGCAGCTTGGCGAATCGATCGAGGCGGACTGGTTGCCGCGACCGGCGCAGCGGCTCAAACGGGGGCATCGATTCGTGCTGGCGACGGCGACGTCGATTGCGCCGGAGCTCTGTGCGTCGGCGGAGGAGTCGCTCGAGGCGCCGCACCATGCCGACGCTTGGGTGGAGGCGTTTCGGTCGCAGGTCAAGGGACAGGCTCC
>JALUUK010000670.1 GCA_027021395.1 Acidobacteriota bacterium | reverse complement strand
GCGTCCCCGCCGGTGGTCCAGGCCCCCGGATTCTCGAAATCATCCGCGAGGATGTCGACTTCGCTCACTTCGCCGATCGTCATCGTAAAAGTGCTTTCCGCGCGACGTCCGTCGCTCCAGCGGGTCGTCAGCAGGAGTTGGGCCTCGCCGCCGCAACCCTCCGCGGCGCTGATGGTGAAATGCGGGGCGAGCGACGTCGAGAGGCCGCCGGAGGGAATATCGTTCCATGAAGCCACGTCGTCGTGGATGGTGATGCCGGGGGTTTGGCTGCTGAGTATGCCGGTCACGGCCGTCGCCTCGCTGTCCGTGGTGTTGACGACATCGAGAATGATCGTGGCGGTTTCGCCGACGTCGAGCCGTCCGTTTCCGTTGCCGTAGGCCGGGTTGCCGTCGTCGATGACATGAGATTTGTACTTGACCTTGCCGCCCGCTCCGGGAACCTCTTCTCCAACGAAAGAAAGATCATCCAAATAAAAACCAACGCCTTGAATCGATGCATCGCTTTGCAACGAGAATCGGACGTAGACCGCATCTTCTAGGTCGGCCATCGAAGAAACATCATAGCGCAACGGAACCCAGGCTTGATCCCGGCCGAAGCCGCTCCAGACCTCTTGCCACGGTCCGTCCACGCCGATGCGGATTTCGATGCGCGCAATGTCGCGACCTGCTTGGTTTTGCAGCCAACGGGCATAGCGAAGCTCCGTATGGCGCAGGGTGGAGAGATCATACGGACCCGCCGTGAGCCGGAAGTTTCCGCCTGGGCCGTAGTCGCCTCCGAGATTCGTTCCGTAGACGTTGCTGCCGGTGTAGGCGGTTCCCGGTCCTTCGGCCGCCGTCGGTTCACCGAATTCCCAGCCCCCGCTCACGCCGCCGTTGTCGATTTCCCAGCCGGGATCTTGCACGAGATCTTCACGCAGGAAGGGGGCGGCCGGCATTCCGCGGGTGATACCCACATCGTAGCCGGTGGTCGCTGCGCAAAGCGTCTCATCGGCGGAAAAGGTGAGGTCGAGGCGGGCCACATGTCCGTCCGGCGCATCCGGTGCGATGGCTACGCGGACGGCATCGGTCGATTCGAGTCGAGTTCCGCTCGCAAGCGGCGCAAAGGTCGCATCGGTATCGAGAAGGGTGACATAAGGATCGGCGGTCGAGACGGTGACACTGAGGTTGGAGAGCGAGCCACCGGTCGCATAGGCCTCGATGAAGAGATCCGCCGTCTCGCCCGGATCGAGCACGGTATCGAGATCCCCTCCGGAATCATCCACTCGAAGGTCGGAGACCGCTGCTCCGAAAGAACCGTCGGGTACCAGCTGTGAGATCGGACCTTTGGGGGAAAAATCGACGTCTACGGGCCACTCCTGCGCGTAGTAGGTCGGATTGGATATCTCGAGGGTGTAAGAGCCGGGAAGGACCGGCCAGTCGAAACGACCGCTCGTGGGATGGCTCGTCCGCGGATCTTCGGAATGCGTCTGTCCCCAACTCGCCAGTTTGATCGTTGCTTGCAAGGGTGATCCGTCGCACGCATCGTAGATGTGACCGGAAACGTGAGGTCCCGAGAGTCTTCGCAGAAAGTACTTCCAACCGCCGCGGGCCTTGACC
>JALUUK010000669.1 GCA_027021395.1 Acidobacteriota bacterium | reverse complement strand
CAGCAGGACCGCAGGAGGGGAGTTGCGATTCGGAACGCGCTCGATGTACATGGCCACAGCATAGCCGTGTTCTAGCTAGGCGTCCAGCAGTTACGCAAGAAATACATGGGTACACAAGATCAAACGAAAAGCACCTAAATCCCCCGAAGAAGATGACTTATCCTCACTTTTTGATCAAATTTGTCTGGAACTTCGGCCTAGCCGACAAAGTACCGACGGCTGTCCAATCCGAAACCGGTGGAAGTGTCAAAGTTAAAACGGTGGTGACACGTCTCGAATGGGCCCGGCCGACTCGAGCCGGGCTCAATCAGTAGCCGTGCAGCCTAGGGGTTTTTCATTACGATGCCCCGAATGCGTTGGCGGCCGGCCTCCTCGTCTTCGATACCGGAGATGGGTTCGTACTCCGGTGGAGACCACAGTCCACTTGCTCGTCGCACGCTACAGCCGAGAAAACCGGTCGAGTCTTCCCAGTCGACCCACACGCTACCCGAGAGGGCGTGAAGCCTCACGTCGACATCGCCGTTTCCATCGAGTCCCGCGAAGGCGGTCGTCGTCAGGGACGTCGGGTTCCAAACCGTGGTGCGTTCGGCCACGAAGATCTCGGCGCCGAGCGGATTCGTCGGGCGCTGGTAGGCTACGAGATCTTCGGGAGAACTCGCGGTGGAAGATTCGATACCGGCATCGACGCTTTCCGGGCTAGACCACGAACCGGACGGCGTACGCGTCAACCAGAACACCTGCCCCTCGCTCCAGAAGGTGATCCGCGCGGTCCCATCCGGTGCGTAGGCCAGTTCCGGGTCGCGGTCGTCCACCGCGTTGTCGGTGAGCACGTCCGGCACGGCCCATTGATCGTTCTCCCAGCGCGAAACGACGATCTCGTAGTCCGCTCCGTCGAATCTGGCCCAAGCAACCTCCGGCGCACCGTCCACCGGGTCTCTGCCGAGCGATGGCCACCCGTCCGGTCGAGGGCCGTCACTGCCGGTCGGATTCAGAATCCGGGCCGAGGGAAGATGCAATCGCACGATCGGCCAAGGAACCGGATCGTCGTCTCCCGAGAACGCATACATCAATACGAGCGACTTCTCGGCAGAACCGGTGCCGACGGATACCTCGGCCGACGAGAGACCACAAACGAAGCCGAAGAGGAGGATCGCAAATGGAACGTATCTCATCGATTTCATGGTGTTCTCCCGGAATCCGCAAACCGGTTACCGTCGTAGGTCACCCCCAGCAACGACCACTCATGATTTGCGCGATTGAGCCTTGCGAGTCGACTTTTCCAGCGTCGCCGCTCAGCTCCGTCGCCGCGCTCTTCGGCCAGCCTTTCAAGTGCCTTGCCGGCTTCGCGGGCCCTGGCTCCCAAGCCGTGCGATCTTGCACTCCGGAAGGCTGCTTCGAGATGTTCCTGCGCTTTTTCCAATTCGCCACCGGCCGCGAAACCCTTGCCGAGGGCTGTGAGCACGAAGGCGCGCGAGTCGAGTCGCGTCATTTCCTCTAGGAGGCTTTCGGCGTCGCGGATGTGCCGTAGTGCCTGCTTCACCTTGCCCTGCTCGACGAGGTAGGTGCCCGCCGCTGCAAGCTTCATCGCGGTCATGT
>JALUUK010000668.1 GCA_027021395.1 Acidobacteriota bacterium | reverse complement strand
TTCGAGTGCCGCCTTTTGGCATTTTCCTAGGCGCCGCGAAGTTCTTGCCGAAGCAGCCCGCGTGTTGCGGCCCGGCGGTCGACTGGCCTTCAATCTTCCCTCGGCCCAACTCGTCGACGAGAGGGAAGACGAGATCTTGCCGATTCAGGTCGCCCTAGCACGCGAGGGCGAACGACGTTTCGGAAGGTCGCCCGAACCGGGCGGACCGATGGTCGTCTGTGCAGAGCTTCGCGAAGATATCGTCGCGGCCGGGCTTTCGCTCGATGCGGAAGAGACGATCGCAGTTCGCGGTGTACAGCAAGAGGTCCTCGATCTGCTCGAGGTCTCGGCTGTCGGCGGCCGCTTCTATCCGGAAGTCGACCAAGCCGATCGCCGCGCATGGATCGTCGCCGTCGCCGGGCGGGTGGACCCCGACGAGGAGATCGCGGTACGCTGGCGGCACTTTCTCGCCACTCGGCCGGTTGGAGCAGGCAAGGAGTAAGGTATGGTCAAGCTCTTGGCGATCGGCATCGGAGGCTTTCTTGGAGCGATCGCACGCTACGGTCTTTCCGGGCTCGTGCATCGCTGGGTCGGTGGGCCCTTTCCGATCGGAACTTTTGCGGTCAATATCGCCGGCTGCTTCTTGATCGGCACGCTGGTCGGCTTCGCCGAGCAGCGCCCGGGCACTTCCCCTGAAGTTCAAGCACTGCTTGGGATCGGTTTTCTCGGCTCATTTACGACTTTTGCGACTTTCGGGTACGAAACGCTCGAACTCGTGCGCCTTGGTCATCATCGCTGGGCACTGTTGACCATCGTCGGGAGCGTGCTGGTGGGAGTCGCTGCGGTCGCCGTCGGCCACTATCTCGCCGCAAGATGCTTTGCCGTCGGGCTTCGCTGAATCCCGCGATCCATTCTCGTGCGGCCGCCAACGGAGTGATCACAGGCGAGGGATGTCGATCTCGGCGAGCGTCCATGTCATCACTGCGAACGTGGCCAGCGAGTCGTTGAGCAGATCGGGATCGACTTTGTCCACGGTGTCGGCCGCAGTGTGGTGGTAGTCGAAATAGCTGCTCGAGTCCACCCAAAGCCCGAATCCCGGGACGCCCTGGTTGACCATCGGCGAAATATCCGCTCCGCTGCCGCCGGCGCGGATGGCTAGCCCGGGCAGGCCTGCGCGTGCGAAGAGCGGCAAGAACGAGCGAGCGCGTGCGAGCGCAGGCTCCGTACCCGTGAAGGAAAAGCCCCGTGGGGTGAATGCCCCCGAGTCGCTTTCCATGGCAGCAAAATGCGACGGAAGCACGCTCTCGTGGGCATCGGCATAGGCCTTCCCGCCGGCGAGGCCGCTTTCTTCGTTGGTGAAGAGCACGACCCGCACGGTTCGGCGGGGGCGCAGGTCGAGTTGCTTGAACAAGCGCAAAGTATTCATGGCGAGAATGACGCCGGCGCCGTCGTCGTGTGCTCCCGTACCGACATCCCAAGAATCGATATGCGCACCGATCACGACGACTTCATCGGGTTTTTCTCGTCCGCGAATCTCCCCGACGGCATTGGCGCTCGCTGCGTGTTCTGCATTCTGCGCGTCCATCTGCAGTCTCAGACGCACGGAAATGCCGCGTTCT
>JALUUK010000667.1 GCA_027021395.1 Acidobacteriota bacterium | reverse complement strand
CGCTCCTCAATCCAGAAGAGAGATCAAGCTGCCGGATGTCTGCGATCAGTTCACGGTGAAGCGCGAGAACACGTTCTCGATGCTCAGGGCACTGGGTATTCGTTTCCATTGGGAGGGAGAGAGCTGATGCCCGGTCGCCACTCCGAAGCCGCCTTCGAGGCGGTCATCGAAGCACACCTGCTCGAGCACGGCTACATGGCTGTCCCCGGAGAGGGTTTCGACCGCGGGCGCGCGATCTTTCCCGAGACGGTTCTCGCCTTCATCCGGGAGACGCAGCCGAAGGGGTGGTCGAAGCTCGAAGCCCTTCACGGCGAGCGGACCGGCGAGCAGGTGCTGACCGACCTGTGCAAGTGGATGGACATGCACGGCTCGCTCGCGACGCTGCGCCACGGATTCAAGTGCTACGGACGCGCTCTGCGCGTTGCCTTCTTCAAGGCGGCCCACGAACTCAACCCGGAGCTCGAAGCCCGCTACGCGGCGAACCGCCTGGGCATCACCCGCCAACTCCACTTCTCACCGCGTTCGGAGAAGTCGCTCGACGTCACGATCAGCTTGAACGGAATCCCCGTCGCCACGGTCGAACTCAAGAACCCCTTCACCGGGCAGACGGTGGAGCACGCCATGCGCCAGTATCGGCGTGACCGCGATCCCCGCGAGCCGATCTTCGAGTTCAAACGCCGCACGTTGGTGCACCTAGCGGTGGACACCGAATGTGTGCGCATGACCACCCGGTTGGCGGGGACCGCGACCTATTTCCTTCCCTTCGACAAGGGCAACGCCGGTGTTGCGGGCAACCCCCCTGATCCGGTCGGCCGCAGCTACCGAACGGCCTACCTGTGGGAAGAAGTGCTCGAACGCCACAGTCTCCTGGACATCCTCGCGCGCTTCATCCACCTGCAGATCGATGAGAAGCGCGATGACCACGGGAGGAAGGTCAAGGTCGAGACCATGATCTTTCCCCGCTACCATCAGCTCGACGCCGTGCGGCGGCTGGTGGATGCCGCACGCAGTGAGGGAGTCGGACACAACTACCTGATCGAACACTCTGCGGGCAGCGGCAAGAGCAACACCATCGGCTGGCTCGCGCATCGCCTAGCCTCGCTCCACGATGCCGAGGACCGGCGGATCTTCGACAGCGTGATCGTCGTGACGGATCGGGTCGTGCTCGACCAGCAGCTTCAGGACACCATCTATCAGTTCGAGCACAAGCGTGGTGTGATTCAGAGGATCGACGAGCGCTCGCGACAGCTCGCCGAAGCGCTCGAGAATGCGGTTCCGATCATCATCACGACGTTGCAGAAGTTCCCTTTCGTGTCCCGGCAGCTCCTCAAGCTGGCTGAGGATCGGGGCGAGCAGGGGACGGGCATGCTGCCTACTCGGCGTTGCGCGGTCATCGTGGACGAGGCGCACAGCTCCCAGGGGGGAGAGACGGCAACGGATCTCAAGGAGGTGCTCGCCGGCAAGGACCTGCGGGAGGAAGCTCGCAAGCGCGCTGCAGAGGAAGGGCGTGAGGACCTCGAAGCGCTGTTCCGGAGCATGGCCAAGCGCGGCAAGCAGGCCAACCTGAGCTTCTTTGCGTTCACGGCAACGCCGAAGCACAAGA
>JALUUK010000666.1 GCA_027021395.1 Acidobacteriota bacterium | reverse complement strand
GGCCCTGGTGCTATCGATCGTCTTGGGGCTGGGGTCGGCGATTGTCGTACTCGATGCCGAACAGGCAAGTGTCTTGGTGCAATTGTTGCCCTCGACTCTGTTGCTCGGTGCCGCATTCCTTTCGATCGGCATGTTCTTGTCCACCATGGCGCGACGCCACGCTACGGCGGCGAGCTTATCCGTGGCGGTGTGGTTTCTCTTCGTCTTCTTCTATGACTTGGGCATCCTGGCCGTACTGGTCATCACCGACGGCGCGCTCTCGACTCAAGCCGTGGCCGACATGGTCCTGGTCAATCCCGCGGGGCTCTACCGTACGGAAATGCTCGTACGGCTCGGTGCCGGCTCAGGTCTGGAGAACTTGGGCGTCGATGTCGTTCTGCCCGGCGCGATGTTGCGCACACTGCTCTGGGCCTGCTGGATCGTGGTTCCTCAGGCGGCGGGCGCGTTCCTGCTTCGTAGCAGACGGGCGGTGCAATCATGAAACGATCCATTTCGAGCTTGCTCGTGTTTGCGTTCCTATTGGTGATCGGGGTGGCTTGTGGGCCGGAAGGGCGACCCGCTACGGCGAGCATTGCGAAACCGCTCGCGATCGGTCATTCCGAATGCGCGGTCTGCGGCATGACCGTGGCCGACCAACCCTCGCCACGTGCTCAGGTCCTCCACCGAGACGGAAAACGTCGATTCTTCTGCTCTTTGGGCGATCTTCGCGCCTATGTCCAGGCGCCTTCCCCTTTGGGTCAAGTGATTCGAATCTGGGTAGAGACACTGCCCACCGACTTCGACCCCGCAAAGATGGACCTCGCGCCTCGTTCTTGGATCGACGCAGAAGAGGCGAGGTTCGTCGTCGGGATCGTGCGTCCCGGAATCATGGGCCGGCCGGTATTGAGTTTTGCGAATGAAGCCGAGGCCGCCGACTTGGCGGGTCGTCTCGGTGCTCGTATCGCGACATGGAAAGAACTTGCGGAGACACCATTCAATGATCTTCCCTAGGAGAGTGAGTGCATGAAGAATGAGAAAGTGTGGATTCCGGGCCTTGCCGCCCTGCTCTTCGTTGCGGCCTGCGGTCCAGTGGAGAACAAGCCTTCCGAGACGCCCTCTGCGACGGTAAGTACCGCTGTTTCCGCGGAGGACGCCGCCGCCGACGCCGCATTGCTCGGCGATGCCGAGGCAGGGAAAGCCATCTACGACAAGAGCTGTATCGCTTGTCACCAAGCCGACGGGAAAGGAATGGGCGGCGCGCTCGGTGCGGACTTCGTCAACGACAAAACACGCAGCGCCAAGAGCAATGCGCAGTTGCTCGCTTCCATCGAGCACGGGATCAAAGGCACGACGATGGTGAGTTGGGCGCCTTTGCTCAGCGAAACCGAACGCAAGGACGTGCTCGCCTACATCCGTAAGGCCTTCATGGAGGAATAGATCGCAAGGAGGCCTCCGTGGCAGTATTCGGACCAAGAAGGCAGTTGGGGTGGGCAGGCGTTGCACCAAGATTCGCGGAATGCGGAACCCGTTCGGCTGGAGTGTCGGCGCGGGGTGCAAAGCGGCGGAGGCGAACCCGCGAGAGCAGCGACGGTTGCGACGTCCCGGGCGGCGTCCGGCGCGGCCTAT
>JALUUK010000665.1 GCA_027021395.1 Acidobacteriota bacterium | reverse complement strand
TGGAGAACTGCCGGCGCTCGACCCCCGGCGCTTCCTCGGTCTGACCGCTGCGCCGATCAACGAACGGCGAGGTCGACGGAGCGTCGGATGTCGGCAGGGATGGGGTCGATGGCGTCATGGTGGCGATCCTTTCACGGTGCACGCGGTCTACCGGTCCAATCAAGCGTAGCTCCCCGCCACCGCCGGTGCCGCGACAATAGGTCAGTTCTCCCGCAATAGCGTCTCGAAAACCTGATCGACCGACACGATCCCTACAGGCCGTCCCGTCTGGTCGACGATCAGTCCCCAATCGGCGTCTTCGCGACGCAATCTGGCGATGGCCGCGATGACCGAGGCGTCGGCCGGAAGTCGCGGGAGCTGGTGCACCGAGTCGGCATCTGGTTCCGACGACAACTGCAACTCGACGATTCGCACATAGCCGATCAGATCACGCTGCCGACCGCGTCGGATCCCGACGACCGGCGTTCGATTGCGCCGCGCCACTCGGAATATCTCCTCCTTCGATGTCCCCTCCCGCACGGCGACGACGCGAGAGAGAGGGACGGCGAAACGCCGCACAAGCTGCGGGCCGGTCTCGATGATGGCATGTGCCATGCGCGCCTGCGCCGGTTCCAGCAGCCCCAAGTCCTCGCTTTCACGCAAGATCCGCGTGAGCTCTTTTCGCGCGAGGGTCATCGCCAGTCGCAGCGGCGTGTACCCGATCACCTTCTCGATCACTCGACCAAAGAGCCACAACGTGGCCGAAAGTGGGGCGAACAGGACGGTGAAGAGAGCGAACAGCGGGCCGACCCGCCGCAGCAGCCGGTTCGGCGCTTGATAGAACACGTTCTTCGGAAGCAGTTCCCCGTAGACGAAAACGAGCGGCGATGCGAGGACCGGGAGCAAGGTCTCCCATGCCGGGCTGTTGCTCGCCAGATGCGCGGCCGCCAAGACGATCGAAAATGACACCAACTGGTTGGCGACGTTGTTGCCCACGAGTGCCGTCGCGACGAAGAGGGTCGGCTGGTTCGTGAGCCACAATAAGAAGCGCGAGATGCGGTCGCCCGCTCGGCTGTCGAGCAGGAGGCGCGTGCGGTTGACGCGATAGAAACCGGTCTCCGAACCGCTGAACAGAGCACTCAGCAACATGCCGGCGGCGAACAGCAAGAGCGTACCGAAGATGCTCATGGCGATTCCCCTTCCGAGCGAAGGGTCAATTCCACCAGCAGCAACCCGTGAGCCGGGGCTTCCAATACGCGAAAATGAAACCGACCGCAGTCGACTTCATCCCCGACATGCGCAATGCGCTGAAGCTTCTCCCAGATGCAGCCGGTCACCGTCACGCTCTTCATCGGCGGTACCGCGACACCGAACTCCCGCGCCAGATGCCGCAGGCTGGTCAATCCGCTCACATGCCACACGCCGTCGCTCTGTCGCCGTACGAACGTGCGACTCCACAACGGCTCCTCCGATGAGTCGACTTCGAGGAAGATCGCGTCGAGGATGTCATCGAGCGTGACGATTCCGATCGTCTCGCCGTACTCGTTGACAATCGCGGCGACACGCCGCTCACGAACCACCAGCTCGTCCATCACATCGGCCACGGTCGTGCACCACGGGACGGCG
>JALUUK010000664.1 GCA_027021395.1 Acidobacteriota bacterium | reverse complement strand
CAAGAGCCAACAATTCCGCTGGGCCAAGGGATCGATTCAGACGGCCAAGAAGATCCTGCCGGGCCTTTTGCGATCGAGAGTTTCCTTCTTCTCCAAAGTTCAAGCCGTTTTTCACATGACCCACTATCTGGTGCACCCTCTGATGCTCACCCTGGCGCTGCTCGCGCTCCCGGTCTTGGTGAGTCTCGAGGCGCCGCTCGGACCGGTCGCGTTCACTTTCCTGACGATTCTCCTTCTTGCGGCGATGTTCGCGCCTACGTCGTTGTACTTTTTCAGCCAGCGCATGGCTTACGGAGATTGGTATCGCCGAGTCCTTTGGCTCCCGGTTCTCGTGGTGATCGGCGTGGGATTGGCGCTTTCGAATTCCTGGGCGGTCGTCCAGGCGTTGGCCGGCCATCAGAGCCCTTTCGTGCGGACTCCGAAGAGAGGCGATCGCCCGAGAAAGCGCTATGGAGCGCGCTTCCCCTGGACGGCGCTCGGCGAGATCTCGGTCGGAATCTACTGTCTCTATTCTCTGCGGGTCTACATCGCTGAAGGAAAGTACCTCGTGGGCCCTTTCCTCGGCATCTACGCTGCGGGTTTTCTCTTCATGGGAGTGCTGGCCATGGCGCATGTGCTCGGATTCGAGCAGCGGACGGATCACGGACCGAAGAGTTCACCAAGCAAGAGCCTCATGCAGATTTCTTCGGGGACGGAGGATGAGAGGGTTCTACCGATGGCGAAGGCGATGCGGCAAGAATCGCGACCCTGAGCGGTAGTATGAACGATGGACCGGGTGTTGTGGATCAAGGCGCGAAAGGCGTCGTGCGCAGCTTGGCTGCGAAATACGGTTTCTTCTCGCTATGTATCGTCTTTCTCCTCGGCCTCTACGGATACGGAGCCAAAGGAGATCGCCTCGTAGGGAGCGTGCTGCGGGTCGATGGGTGGCCGAGCGCGTTGGGCGGTGCCATCGTCGTTCCGGCGGGTTCTTTTATCGTTCTCTTTCTCGTGATCAGCTGTTTCGGCCTTGCGACATTGATCGCATTCCCGAGCGATATTTCGCGTCGAAAGGCGGAGTGGTGGATCGTCCTTCTGGCTCTCGCCTGCCGCCTTCTCGTCTTTCCGCATGCCCCCTCCGACGATCTCAACCGCTACCTTTGGGAAGGAAGGGTCGTAGCGAGTGGGTTGAGTCCCTACGAGCATGCCCCGATCGCGGACGATGATGGAGAAGCGGAATACCTTCGTTCGAGCGAGGATCCCTACTGGGCGAAGATCAATCATCCGACGATGACGGCGATCTATCCCCCGATGATCCTGCTTCTCTTCGGCGGGGTTTCAAGCCTCTGGTACGACCCCTTCGCGATCAAGATCACAATGACCGGTTTTGATCTCGCGGCGTTGTTCCTCATCTTACGCATCCTGAAGTCGCGATCACTGGCTCCCCGCTGGGCGCTGATCTACGCGATCTCTCCGCTGGTCGTCTACGCCTTCGCGGGTCGCGGGCATTTGGACGCGGTTCAGATTTTCTTCTTGCTCTTGGCGCTTCTCTCATACCGCAGGGAGCGCTGGCGCTCGATGTTCGTCGTGCTGGCTTGTGCAGCGCAAGCAAAGTATCTGGCTCTGCTCGGCGTCCCACTGTTCGTTCGTCGAGAGAATGTTCGTCACGCCTGGCTGTTTCTCGTGGTGTTTTCGGCGCCCTTCCTGCCCTTCGTAACGGAGGGAGGTGGAGGCATTTTTCGTTCGTTGACGACTTTCGGCCGCGAATTTGCTTTCAATGGGGCGATTCACGGGATCTTGCGCGAAGGATTGGGGTCTTTGGAATGGGCCACCTGGTGGAGCGCCATGGGCTTTACCGTCGCCTGGCTCATGGGGATCTGGAGTTATCATCCCGGGCGAAGCTCTCGCCTAGATCCCGATCCGATGCGCGGTCTCTTCTTCGTGCTTGGTGCATTCCTGCTCTTTTCTCCCACCGTGCATTTTTGGTATGTGGCGGCGATTCTTCCGTTCGTCTGTTTCCGCCCTTCGGCATCCTGGATCTTGCTGGCCGCGACCATTGTCTTTTCTCTGGTCGCTGAAGGGACGGCGAAGCAGACAGGGGCCTGGGAGCTTCCCTCGTGGGCGCATCTTCTCGTCTGGTTGCCGCCGGGGATCTTGCTTGGTCGTGACGGTTGGCTCGCCTGGCGGCGAAGGCGGCGCCGACGCTCATGGCCGCCGCCACGCACCGTTTCCGCGGTCATACCCTGCATCAACGAGGCGGAAGCGATCGCGGGATGTATCGAGTCGATTCAGCGATCGCAGTGTGTCACAGAGGTCATCGTCGTGGACGGTGGATCGAGCGATGGAACGGCGGAACTCGCGGAAAAGGCAGGTGCCCGTGTCATCGAGGTGCGGAGGCCCGTAGAGAACGGCGGGGGCCGTGGGGGTCGAATATGGGAGGGCGCGCGATCGGCGAAGGGAGACGTCGTCGTGATCGTGCACGCCGATACACGTCTCGATGACGGTGCGATGGACCGCATCGTGCATACACTCGCGCAGAACCCCGATTTCTTCGGAGGATCGCTAGGCGCACGTTTCGGCGCGAGCGGAGCGAAGTTACGCGCCTTGGAGTACGCCAACCACCTGCGCGCCGCTTTCATGGGATTGAGCTTTGGGGATCAAGTGCAGTTTTTCCGCAATGATCCGAATCTAACGCCTCAGCTCGTGCCGAATATTCCGCTCATGGAAGATGTGGAACTCGCCATGCGCTTCCACCTTTTCGGTCGGTCGACCTATTTGTGGGGTGGAAGTACCGCCTCGGCACGGAGATGGCGACTCGGAGCCTGGAGTCGTATGTGCATGGTGCTGCGATTGGTTTCGGGGTATCTGATGGCCCGCCTCATCGCTCCGCCGAATACCGTCGGAATGTATTACAGGTACTACGGGCGTCCACCATCCTCCACGATGTCGAGCCGGGAGTCGAGAGAATGAGCGGAAGTTCCGGCAAGACCGTCAACGTGCGTCGTAGCAGTCGCCGCCGTCCGGGGTGCGCTCGTCCTCGCTGGAGGTGCGGCCGTAGCCGTAATCCTGCGAATCCGGTGCATCGTCCCGGAAGACATAAAAAAACGCGCTGCCGGGAGCGGGAAGCTCGGAGTCCGGAGAATCGTTCGTATTCAAGTCGGCGTGGTCATCGGAATGGCATGAGACGGGACCGAGGGCGACGATGTCATCATCCATATGGAGATTCGCGACTTCGCCGCGAATCAGGTCGTAGGATTGCGCGTCGAGTACCGCGCTCCAGTGAAGGGTCGTTCCTCGCGGGCCGTTCGTAAGTCGAAGGCTCGTACGGTCACTCGTTTCTACCGTGGCGATGGCTTCGAGGTCGATCACACCGGCACCGATTTCACCGCCCCCATCGTTGTCCGGTTGCGCAGTATCGCGCAGCAACGAGCGGACCTCGGTGGGGGTGAGTCCCGGATAGCGCGAAAGGAGCAGAGCAACGGCTCCCGTTGCGAGCGGGGCGGAGAACGAAGTTCCGGCCCATGTGGCAAAGCTCGAATTCTGGTAGGTGGAAATGAGGTCCACGCCGGGTGCGGAAACGTCGACCTGTTCCGAGTAATTGGAGAATGTCGCCCTCAGAAGGTCGTTGTCGACGGCTGCGACCGCGATCACTCCCTCATGAGAAGCCGGGAAATCCAAGGCGGGGAGGCCGCGATTGCCCGCCGAGGCAACCACCACGATCCCGCTGTCGAGAGCTTCATCGATGGCCGTCTTTATGACGTTGGACGATTCGGCCATCGAGAAGGAGAGGTTGAGAACATCGACTTTGCGGTTGATGCCTTGGAGGATCGCCTTGGCGACACCGAATACGCTACCGTAGCCTTCGGCATCGAGCGCACGAATGTGAAAAATACGGCTCTTCGGCGCGGCGAGGTTGACCAAACCGGCAACGAAAGTTCCGTGCTCGATGGCCTCATCGACCGTGCCGTCGAGGTCGTTGTCCACGAAATCGCGTTGAGGAAAAACCGAGCCGTCTCCGTTCGCAAAATCGCCGCCTCCCGTCAGCATTTGCGCGCGGGTCTCGGGATGATTCAGATTGGATCCCGAGTCGATGATTCCGACGGTGACATATGTCCCGCGAGCCGTAGCTTGGGCTTGCTCCGTGCGAACGATGGCGGCGGCGGTTTGCCGCCGGAATTCTCCCGACGTGATGGTGCGGCCGAGGTCGGGGATGCTGCGCTGAACACCCTCGGGAACCTCGAGCTTCTCGTGTGCTTCGGCTTCGTCGATATCCGGGTCGGAATTCATCGTTTCGACGAGACCGTCGATGTCTTCGTCCGGCTGAGTTCGGTAGTGCCACAGGTTCCAGACTTCGATGGAATCGAGAATGGTCAGATCATAGCGATCGGCGATGACCTGTCCGGAAACTCCGGGCATCACCTCCACGACGATCTCGTCTTCGACTCGTTCGTCCGCCTGTGCGTTCAAGGCGGCGGCGGAGGTGAGGAGCAGTGCAAGCAGCAGCGGCAGCGCGTTCGAAGCGAAGACGGAAAGGGGAATTCGCCCGAGTCGCTGGTCCGTGGTCATGCGATTTTCTCCATCGGCAGTTTCCAGTCGGGGTGGCCCATCACGGCGAACGGAGCCCAATGCATCGGGGATGAGTGCCGCTCCCGGGCTCGGCGCTGTGCCCGGGCCATGGCTGATGCAAGAGTATCCCCGGATCGAAGAAAGCCATAGAAGTCCACCATCAGTTCGGTCGTGGAATCGTCGAAGACCTCCCACAAAGAGGCCACGACGGCGCGTGACCCGGCTTGCAGGAAGCAACGCACGATACCGACCCATTCGTCCCCAGAGTGTACGGAGCCGAGCCCGGTTTGGCATCCCGAAAGAACGACGAGACTCGCTGCACGTGGGATCTGACGCAACTCGGAAGTTGAAATCCAAGTTTCTCCAAGCTTTAGCCCTGCGAGTTCGCCGGATCCTCCGCAGTAGACGCCGTGGCAGGCGACGTGCAGGAGTTCACGCTTGATGCCATGCATCAGCAGCGTTCGGAGTGTCGTCGAACGATGACGAATGATCTCGGCCGCGCCGAGACGTCCCCGGATCACTTCGACTTCTTCACTGATTCTCGGGGCCGCTGCATCGGGAGCGCCGACGATCAGCGGGACGGCGCTGAGTATCTCACCGTCGCTCGTGGAAAGTGCGGCGATCGTTGCTAGGCTCGGCAGGTAGGAAACGGCCGCGCGGTCGATGAGAGGTCGCCCGTCGAGTTCTAGGGCATGAAAGGGCAGGCCATGCAGGGGCCCGTGAGGGACGATGCGCACGTTGGCGGCGCCGTCGAGACGCTCCATCGCCGGAGCGAGCAAGATCTCGCCGAGGGACTTCAAGCGGCGGTGGAGAGCGCTCTCGATGTATTCGGCAAAGCGTTCATTGTGCTTCTTGCCGAGCGTGCCTTTGCTCAGTAGGAAGCGCAGGCTCGTGAGTTGGGTCTCGAGATCTTCGACTCGGATCAACTCCGGGAAAGCGGATACATGATCTCGATCGATTCTGAAGAGATGAATCCAACCGCCTGCGGAAACGTACTCTAGTACCAAATCATCGGGACCGAGCAACTTGCGGCATTGAGCGGGGCTTGGGGGAAAGGCTCCCGCCGCGATCCCGGCCGCGGAATCCTTCGCGGTGAGGCGGTGAAGAATGCGGGTTCGCTCTTCAAGTATCTGATCGACGCGGCCGAGGCGGAGTCCTTTGACGCCGGTCGCGCGGGTCTGAGACACCACCTTGCTCCGGGCCATCGACAAACGGCGATCCAACTCCGAAAGTCTTTCGAGAAGAGTGCGGGTTTTTTCGTTCACCATCGCCGCAGGTTGGCTCGAGGATGACTGAAGTCGCTCGAGAAGTGCGCGCGCCTTCCCCCTCTCGGCGTAGAGCAAGGCTTGTTCTACGGCATCCGGGGTTCCTCGACGCAGACGATTGAGCACGAGTTTTTCGTAAACACTGCTCTTGTCGATGGCGAAAGCCAGTTTGCTTTCTTCACTCGAAATTCCTCCGCGAAGAAACTCCACACAACGCTCGGCAGAGAGAAGGCGCCTGTATGCGCGACCCGAATACGAGGAGCGCTCGTCTAGATCGGCGAGAATCAACAGTGCGGAGATCTGTGTTCCGTGGTCGCGGCGTTGACGAGCGAGGGTGAGCGCGCGTTCTGCGCGGTGGGCAGCGATGCGTTCTTTGTGCAGACCGAGGGCGGCCATGGCTGCGGTCACGAGCGCCTTGCCCTCGCGATACTTGAGTTTCCGGCGCCGGAACAGAGCGAGCGGGCGCCGCACGGACTTCATCGCCGCCGCGGCATCGCCTTTTGCCAGCAGCGCTCGAGCAAGTTCGGCCTCGTAATCCGCCTTGGCTAGCGGATTGCCCGCGTGGGATTGAATCTCGACCGCTCTGCGTAGCAAGGGAACGGCGCGCCCGGGGCGTCCCATTTGCACCAAGGCGCCGGCTGCGAGCGAGAGCGAGGCGCAAAGCTCGTTGTCGTGCCCGCCCTTGCGAAAGGGCCGGCAGGCGCTTACGGCGAAGCGATAGGCCTCGGCCGGCCGGTTGAGGCCGAGCAACACTCCGGCGGTCTCATTTGCGGTATACGCCATTCCTATCGCATCGTGATCGCTCTTGTATCGTTCATGAACGTCTCGAAAGCGTGCGAGGGCGGGGTCGAGCAGGCCCTCGAGTTTGTCGACTTCGGCGAGCGCGAAGAGGGACTGGTTGGCGCTGGAAATCATGCCCTGGTCGAGAAAGTCCTTGGATGTCCTTTCATAGAGCTTTCGCGCCTCCCGGGTTCTCTCCATGCAGGTCAGCACGTTGGCGCGGTTGAAGTCGGCGACGGCGACCCAATCCTTTGCGGCGATTTTGGAGTAGTAGGACCTCGCCCGTGCGTAGGATTCGAGCGCCTCCTTGAAGCGATCGCGCCGGTGATGGATGTTCCCGATGTTCATCTCGAGGCTGCCGAGACGCCGTGCATCGATGCGATCGACGAGCGCATAGAGCTTCTTCGCGCGGCGCGCGGCGCGCTGAGCTTCGAGGTCGTCTCCGGTGTACATCAGAACGTCGATCAGGATCCTCCATGTGTCTCCCGCCTCGATGTGGAAGTGATTCTTCTCGAAAGTTCTCGCAGCTTCCGTCAGCAACCTGCGAGCCTTGCGAGGATGTCCATCGAGGTGAGAGATGACCCCTTGAATTCGATTCGCGGTCGCGGCGAAGAACGGTGTGCGAAAGCGGCGCCTCGTTTCGAGCGTGATGTCGCGGATGATGCGAGCGCTCTTGCGGCTCTTTCGGATGTTCGCGCTGAAGATCTCGAGAAGCGTTGTCGGGAGTCGTTCCGGATTCTCGGGCCGCCATCGGCGGAGTCGAATGCTTCGCCTGCGGTCGGAGCGCATTCGTATCAGCGAGTCCAGAAAGCGCAGGTCGGCGCTCGGGGATTCGGGGCGAGGCACGATCTAGGGTTCTCCTGCATCGGAGCCATCGCTCGGCGGGTCGGCAGCAAGAGCGATCGGCCCAATCTGAATCGCCTCGTCTTCGCTCATGTCGAGGTCGACGAAAAGAGTGGATCCGCGAAC
>JALUUK010000663.1 GCA_027021395.1 Acidobacteriota bacterium | reverse complement strand
ACCGGTATCGGTGACCGCAACCGTCGATTGACGCAGATCCTGGTGCAGATAGTGCCGTGCTCCCGACCGCGTGACGGCCAGCGCTTCCGCCACTCTCCCGCTGCGAACGTACTTCGCGAGCAGCGTTCCCGTACCATCGTAGCGGGCGAGCACCTCGTCGCCGTCGCGCAGCATTCTGGTGATTTCGCCGTCGACGTTCTTTTCGATGCGTTCGCCGAGCGGTCCGTAGCGGAACGTGACGTTCCTGCCATCGGGAAGATCGACGGAGATCAGTCGCCCACGGGCGTCGTACGCGAACGCCGTGCTGCCCGAAGCGTCCCGCTTCTCGATCAACTGGCCCCGCTGGTCGTATCCGTAGCGCGTCGTTCCACGTTGGATGAGTTGGTCGGCGTCATCGTAGATCAGATCGAGGTTCGAGCCGTCCGTCGCGCGATTGCCGGCTGCGTCGTAGGTGTAACGCTCGGAAGGCCTTCCGGATTGAATCATGCTGAGCAGCTGGCCCTTCGCATCGTACGCGTAGGTCGCGTTCCCGTGGACGGCATCGAGCATGCCGGTGATGCGACCGAGCGCGTCGCGGGTGTAGCTTCTGTCGATCGCCGTGCCTGCCGGTCCGCTCGCTTGCAGCGAGGTCGCCCAACCGCGTTGGTCGTAGCCTCGAGTCATCACTTGGCCGTTGGGGTATTCGACTCGCGTCAGGCCATCGAGCAGATCGTAGGCAAAGAGATAGGCTTCCCCGGAAAAGTCGGTCAATGAGGTCTGCCGTCCGAGCGCGTCGTAGCCGTAGGTCGTTGCCAGGCCCTCGCCGTCGATCATCTGCGTTCGGCGGCCCATCGCATCGTAGGAATAGTCGATGGACTTGCCGGTCAGCGAATCCTCGAAGCGAGTGATGCGACCGACCGCGTCCCGAATCCATTGCTGCGTCGTCACGCCGTTGGAGGCCGAGATGAGGCGGTCCTGTGCATCGTAGGTGCGGGTGCTCACTTCGCCGCCGTCGTCCTCCATTCGAACCATCCGGCCCGCGGCATCGTAGTCGAGTTGCAGCCAAGTTCCGCCCGGATCGAGTCGTTCGATCATCAGGCCGCGAGGGTCGTAAGAAAATCGGGTCGTCGCCCCATCGGGATCGGTACCGGCCACCAGGAATCCGCGACTGTCGTACTCGTAGGTCCAAACCCGACCACCCGGCGCGGCGTACTCGGTCAGCAATTCCTCGGTACTGCACCCGCAACCCGGCTCGCTCCACGACAGCCGGGCTTCGCGACCGAGCGCGTCGAGGATCGAGATCGGTTGACCGAGGTCGTTGTAGCTGATCGTGGTGACGTCGCCCGCCTCGTTGGTTCGGCTCAGCAGGCGATTGAGACCGTCATAAGTCATCGTTCGGCTGTCGCCGAGCGGGTTGGTCTCGGCCACCGTCCGGCCGAGCACATCGAAGTCGGTGGAGTAGGTGTTGAGTGCGGGATCCGTGCG
This sequence comes from Acidobacteriota bacterium, assembly GCA_027021395.1. Lineage (GTDB taxonomy): Bacteria > Acidobacteriota > Polarisedimenticolia > J045 > J045 > JALUUK01. The sequence continues at coordinate 6,099 of JALUUK010000663.1, read as the reverse complement.
GCTCGTCATTCTCCCGAGCGCATCGCGCCCATATTTCCAAGTGGCTCCAAGCGGCTGGTCGATCTGGACGACCTGTCCGCTATAGGCATCGTAGGTACGCGTTTCGACTTGGCCCGCCTCGTCGGTATAGGTCGCGATCCGCCCGCGTCCGTCGTAGGTGAACGACATCTCGGCTCCCGTCGCATCGGTGCGACGATTGATCACGCCCGTTGCGGAATCGACGTCGTAGGTCGTCGTTGCTCCCGTCCTGTCCGTATAGCTCGACGGTTGGGGAAACGGCGTGGAATAGCTGTAGGAGTCGGTGTTCGACAGGGGATCGGTCGCTGAGACGATCCGTCCTCGATCGTCCCAGGAATAGGTCCAGACATTGCCCGCGCGATCGACGCGCTCGACGAGGTTCCGGTCGGCGTCGAAGACGAAGTCGCGAACCGTTCCGTCGGGGTCTTCGATGCGAATCGTCGCTCCCTCGGCGTCGAAGGTGTGTCGTGTGACATCGCCCCGTGAATCGGTAACGCTGGTCAACCTGCGCAGCGGTTGGTAGGTGTAACTCATCGAGCGCAGGCCGGATTCGGTGTGACGGAAGAGTTTGTCGTTGGCGTAGTACTCGTAGTCGATCGAGTAGTTTTCGGGGTACTGGATCTGCCGCAAGTTGTGCTGCAGGTAGCCGACGGTGAAGTAGGTGTAGGTCGTGGTATACGACGGAGTGTCCGCGTCGGCGGGAGTCGACGAGGAGAGCAGGTCCCCGCCGGCGTCGTGGTCGAATGTCCAGGTGCGTCCCGTCCAATCCGAAACCGAGTCGATCAGACCATCGGCGCCATAGGCTAGGGTCACGTCTCGCCCGAGTGTTTCGGTGATCGTGATCAGCTTGCCGTCGGCGTCGTAGGCCATCGAGACGGCGTTGCCGTGCGTATCAAGCATCGAAGTGAGGCGACCTGCGCTATCGAAGGACCAGACCTCACCCGATACGAAGGTCATCGCCCAACCGGCGCCGTCCTGCTCGAGCTTCTCGTAGACTCCTGGCGGGGCGTCGTAGAGACCGCCGCCAAGATCGGTAAACGTCGTCTCGCGACCCGAGCCGTCGGTCACCGTCGCCGAGATTCCCGGATCTTCGACGAGAAATACGTCGTAGGAATGCGACCATCCATAGCCCATCGGTCCGAGCCGGTCGCTCTGACTGTTGTAGACGCGCTCGAAGACGAAATCGAGACCGACGCCGACGATATGGATGTCGCCGAAGACGTGGAACATGTTGCCGTTGAGCAATCGAACCGGCTGCCCGGCGTCGGCGCAGGGGTACTTCTGACGGGAACGGCCGTTCTGCCGCGTGTTCGTTATCGGTGACGGCGGGTTTTCGGTCGTCGAACCTCCGGCCGTGGCCAGCGACTCGAATGCGCCGCCTTCGGGACCCTCGACGAGGTAGGCGAAGCGAGTTCGTCCGCCGCACGAGACCGGTGCGGCGGGAGCTTCGACACGGCCTCCCTGCCGCAGCACTTCGCGAATGTCGCGGCGTTCGGCGGCGGAGATCCGCAACTTGGCCACGTCGCGCGGCTCGGTCAATTGCAGCATCGCCACGCCGTTTGCAGCGGCACAGGCGGCGATCTCTTGGAAGGCCTGTCCGCCGACAGCCGTCCAGCGGATCTGTGTTCCTTCGCGCACCACGGTGGTGCTTCCACCGGCGAGGTAACCTGAAATCAGGTACGCGCCGGCACCCGTCGTCGGGTCTTCTTCGATCCAGCCGACGCCGTTCCACTGGTTCATGACGAAGTCGCAGATCGGTGTCTTGACCACGCGACCGCCGTTGATCGCGTTTTCCATGCTCTGGCGGGCACCGGCAGGAAAGCCGGGGCAGAGTCCGTCGAGGCCCGCCAGGTCGGTGATATCGAGGACATCGCCGTTGTTGGCGGTTCCGTCTCCGTTGAGATCGCTCTCGTTGGCGTATTGCAGCGACTTGATCGTCGAGACCGAGTCGACGTAGACCATTTCTTCCCAGATCGCGTGCTCTTGCGCGGATCCGTTACGCCCCTCGAGCATGAAGATGTCCTTGCTCTTCGATTGCTCGCCGTCGAGCCCGATGCGCGACTTTGCCCCGCGCTGAGCATCGACGTTGAGGTTCCCGGGGGTCACCGCGAACGGTCGATCGTAGAGGTACTCGATCGTGCTGTTGCCGCTGACGAGTACCTCGAAGAGTTGTTTGACCGTCCGATAGTGGTAGATATCGGTGATCGCCCGGTCGCCTTGCTCGACCCGCTGCCAATAACGGACGCCGGTCAGGTGCAACAGCTCGCCTTGGAGTGCGTCGGGGTCTTCCTCGGCAGTGCCGACCTTCTCGTTGGCGGCGATCAACGTCTGGGCTTTGCGATCGAGCCAGGTCTCGCTGACTTGGTTGAGATCGAGCGCGAGGGCGTGATAGTCGCCGGCCGGTCGGTCCTCGTGAATCACCTCCTCGACCGGATCGTCGTCGGGAAAATAAAAGCGCACGCGAATGTCGATCGGATCTCCCGTGCTCACGCTCGTTCCACTGGTATCCACCTGGCCGTCGATCTTGAGCTGCGGTGTCAGCGAAGCGAGAAAGGCCGGAAGATCGGCGCCGTCGCCGGCGCCGGTGTCGGCGTAGGAGATCGTGATCCGGGAAAGAGAGATCTCCGGGTCGCGAAGCGTGCGGTCGAGCAGCGGTGTTCCGACTTGGTCGAGCAGTGTGATCTGCACCCGGTGCCGACGGGAATCCGGCAGATTGGTCCACTCCGCAGTGTGGGCGATCACGTCGTATGGAAGCGAAGCCGGCAGCAAGTCGAGCGACTGCGAGACGATGGTCCCTAGGTACGGCACGTCGGCCAGACTCTTGCCCGGCATGTTCACTTCGAGCCAGTCGCGAACTTGGTTGCGGTACCATTCGTAGGCCAGCAGCGGGGTCCGTGTCGCTAGGTAACCGCCTTCGTCGAAGGGCACCTGGTCGGGAAGACCGGTGATCCCGGATTGATAGTCGTGCTGCTTGAACGCCGGATCGAGCGGCACCCACACCTTGCCGCCGCGACTGCCGTCGATACCGCGGTAGTTTGCGTGGGGTACTTCGGCCTCGACCCAGACGCGATCGATTTCGTGGTAGTCCGCCGTTCCGTCGCCGCCGACATCGATCGCGGTGTTGTCGATGCCGGCCGCACCGAGGATTCGACTGACGGCATCCGGATGCCGCACGCCTAGCCAGTTCTGTGCGCGGGCGGTGGGAATTCGCACCGTGCCGCGCACATAGCGCGAAGGGATTCCCGATTCGCGCAACAGCGCCAGCGTCAGCGAAGCTAAGTCGTAGTCATTTCCGGCCAGAGTTTCCAGCGCCGCTTGCGAACCTTTCAGCGATCCCTGATATGGCTCGAAGTGAGTCTCGTTGCGTACGAATTCGTAGATCCTCACCGCCGAACGTCCAAGTCGGTCGGCGAGGGAGACGATCTCCGGCGTGATCTGAACTTCCGGGGTCGGATCGAGATCGCCCGGGGCGGAATCCGTCTCACCGCCGCGATAGGCGGGAACGACCGTGCTGACCCGTGAGGGCGGCTGAATGCTGAAGACCACCGGCGCGGCGGGGTCGATCGGGCGGTTTCCGAACCTTTGGATCGCAGCCGCCGTCAGAAGCGGTCGCGCGGTCGGCGCCGGGCCGTCGAGGCGTTCGATGGTACGCCGCGCCGCCGCGGCGCGGGTGAGCGCCGAACCGTGAGCGAGCGATCCGAGATCCAGCAACGTCTGCGCATGCTGCGCGTGAAAGTGTTCGATGAAGGCGTCGAGGCGCACGACTTTCGCCACCGCGCCGCGCTCGTGCAGCGCCTTGCGAACCTGGGCCAATTTGTGTTCGAGCAGGCTGACCGCAGAGCGCAGCTCGGCACCGGTCGCTTCGAACAACGCCTCCACTTCGATGCGGCTAGGATCACCGGGCGAACGATCCTGCCAAGTGCGCACCAGATCGACGGTCCGATGCAGAATTCGCTTGTACTGGCGGGTCGCTTCAGCGAGCGACACGCCATCGGCGATCGGCGGCGGTTCCGGCGTTGCCGGTGCGCGTGGCGGCGTGACGACCGGTGCCGAACCGCCGGCCTCGGAAGTGCGCTCGAGCCCCTCACGAGCCGCGGTGGCGGTACGTTCCATTCCCTGTGCCCGTCCGTCGCCATGGGCCGGAACGGTTGCCGGGCCGGCAAGCGCGGCGGGCAACAGGCCGAGTTCCAACCCAAAGAGCGTCAGCAACGTCCATCCGAGGCGTCGATCACTTGCAAGTCGCATGGGACTTCCTCACCACCCGCGCCGTCAGCGCCCCGCCACGGCGCAAAAGCCCGTGCCGGGGCGCGGGGGGGGCTCTACCGGCCATTGCGCAAACGGAGCCCGTTTCCCCTCATCGAAAATCCCGAAAAAGTGACGGCGGCAGCGCGAGAAAACAGGAGCGAAAGGCTGCGTTCGCCCGCGGCATGAAGCGTATCGCCATCCGTCCGCCCCAGCGTGGCGCGAAGATTGTTAAGCGAAAGCGTCCGCATGCGGACACACCTGTCCGGCCCGAGAGGCGTCACGTTTTTCTCTGCTGCGCCACCCTCGCCCCGCACCCCGATGACGACTTCCAAGCTCAACATCCGGCGCACCTTGCCGTTCCGGGACGCGCACGCGCGTGTTGTGAGTTTTTCCCGGCTCAATGGCCGCACGAACTTTCCGAAGGCGCGCATCGAAGATATTCCTGGTGAAGACCTCATTCCTCGCATCCCGAGCCGCGGCGCGGGGAGTCTTTGCATACGTCCGGGCCACGAGCGGTGCCGGGAAGGGTCGAATTCCCGGGAGCGGGAGTTAACAATCTTCGCGCCACGTTGGTCCGGGCCACGAGCGGTGCCGGGAAGGGTCGAATTCCCGGGAGCGGGAGTTGACATTCTTCGCGCCACGTTGATCCGGGCCACGAGCGGCACCGGGAGGGGTCGAATTCCCGGGGGCGGGAGTTGACATTCTTCGCGCCACGTTGCGCACTCGGGCGCGCCTTGTGCGAGCGGATCGTCTGAAGGCGGCAAGGCGGGGGAGGGAAGATCATCGCTGCGGTCTGCGGTAGAATCCCGCTTTCTCGGCGACCCGGTGTCGCGCGGGATGCGCTCACCTCATGAGGTGTCGGCGGGAGTGAAACGGTGACTGTGGCATTGCTTGCCGTAGACGTGAAGGTCTTGCGCCTTCTCGAAGAATCGAAGACGGCCCTGAGCATAGGCGAACTGGCTTCGCGCCTCGATTTGGACCAGAGCCCGGTATCGGCTTCCTTGGTCAAGCTCGCCGAAGCCGGTTGGGTCGAGGTCAGCGAGAGCCGAAGCGACGAATTGAAGCTCGGTGCGAGGAGCGAGGCCTGGGAAGAGGGCTTGGCCCCCGAGCGTCGTGTCGCCCGCGCCTTGGCTGCGGCCGGCGGCCGTTCCACGATCAAGGATCTTTCGGCGACCGGGACCGTCAGCGCACGAGAAGTCGGCGAATCGCTGCGCTGGCTGACGCTGCGGAATTGGGCCGTCAAGAACGGTGCTCATCTGCAAACCGGCCCCGGCTGGACGGAGCCCGAGCCGACGCCGACGCCCGACGAGCAACTCGTCGCGTATCTGCGCAAAGCCGGTGCGGGAATGCGCGATGCCGTCGAGGCTGCGGGAATCCCGGTGAGCGAGGCGCTCGAACTACTCGACAAGCGCAGCGGCGTCATCGAGTCGAAGACGCGGCGCACGCGATCCGCGCGGCTGAGCGAGGCCGGGCTCGAAGTCGTGCGCCAAGGCCTCGAGATTCGCGAAGAAGTCACCGAGATGGCGACCGATCTGCTGGTGTCCGGTCGCTGGAGAGAGGTCGTCTTCCGACCCTACGACGTCAGCCTTCCCGGACCGAAAGCCGTGCGCGGAAAGTCCCATCCTTTCCGGCGCATCCTCGAGACCACGCGGCGGGTTTTTCTAGAGATGGGTTTCGACGAGACGGCAAGCCCTTGGGTCGAATCCGCGTTTTGGGATTTCGATGCGCTCTTTCAGCCGCAAGATCATCCCGCGCGCGACATGCAGGATACGTTTTATCTCGCCGAGCCCCGGCGCGCGCAACTGCCCGACGAGGCGTTGGTGAACGCCGTCGGCC
>JALUUK010000662.1 GCA_027021395.1 Acidobacteriota bacterium | reverse complement strand
AGAGTCGCGACAGGTGGGGTGGGTCGTCGTTGCGGAACGGTCGCAGTCGCATGGTGTGGTGCAAAGTCGGTTGGGTTACGCCGCTCGGAGTTCCGTCGTCGCTCGCTTGCGCCGCGGTTTGGCTCGGCCTTTCCAGCGGCGATGGACCCACCAGTATTGGGAGGGGAACTGCCGGATCATGTCGCTCAGCCGATCATTGTACCACTGGGTAAGCGAACGAACATTGCTCAGATGTTCACCCCCTTGTTTCGGATCGGCGATCCCGACGACGGCGAGTTCGAAGTGGAGTGGCTCGTCGAGCCGTCGCATGGTGACGACAAGTTGCGGTGCGTCGCTGGTGAGCGTGAAGAGTGCCGTTGCCTTGTGGCATGAGGCGGGGCGTCCGAGGAAGTCGATCCACAGGCCTTTGTCCCCCGCGTGCTGGTCTCCCAAGATGCCGATCGTCGCCGACTGCTCGAGGAGCTGTGCGACGACCGGAGCGCAGCCATTCTTGTCGAGCAGGTACTGGCCTTGCGATTCGCGAAAGCGCGTGATCCATGCGTGAAGAAGCGGGTTGTCGAGCGGTCGAGCGATCGAGTGGATGGGGAATCCGAGCATCCCGGCGACCCAGCCGGAGAGTTCAAAGTTTCCGAAGTGGCCGGTTACGAGGATGATCGGGCGGTTCTGGAGCAGGTAATCGACAATGAGGCGTCGGTCCTGGAACCGGATGCGCTGGTTGAAACTGAAGGGATGGAGCTTGCGAGGGGCGTGCGCGACTTCGCTCACCATGAGAAACAGGTGCCGCCACATGGCTCGAGCCGTCTCTTGACGCTGAGCCACCGACCAGTGGGGGAATGCGTGCCTCAGGTTGTCGTCGACGACGGAACGGCGGATGCGAAGCAGGTCGTAGAATAGCGTTGCGAGGGCGCCGGCGATCGCCTCGCAAGAGCGAAGCGAGATCGACTGGACGACGCAGACGAAGCTGCGCGCCACGAAATAAACGATCCGGTCGCTCCACCGAATCCGGCGTTCGTCCATCCTGGATGCCCTCAGAGCCGGCAAGGTCGTGCTACATGCTGTTGGTGCCTCGTGCACTCGTTATGGTAACGAGCCGGCCCCGAATGACTCAAGCCCGCTTTTTGAGGGCGACGGGCCGGCACGACCGTCAGATTTGACACAGGTTTGTCGCAGGTGCCGGTGATGTTGCGTTTTTTCAACGTCCTCACCGGCGCGTTTCCCTGCCGCAACGTATGTTTCGGTAGGATGTCAGCGGCGAAGGGTGTCGGCACGGATGCTGAGCGAAATCGGTTCTCAGCAGAGGTAGCAACGCATCATGGAGCCTGGCACCGGTTCGACCAATGGCCGGCACGGGGACGCCTTCTGGACGGTCTTGGTGGCGATCGTTGGATCGAGTCTCTTCAGCGGTCTGAGCGTCACTCGAGCCGACTTCGCGACATCGTCTCGGCCGACCTTGGCGCCGTCGACACCGACTCGTTCGCTCCGGATGCTGCACGATGACCTCATCGATGGGCAGTTGGACGATTTCTCGCTGCTTGAAGCAGCGCTGCGTTGTGGCGGAGTAGGTGACGTCCGCGAGATCCAGCAGTTCGAGGGGAGTTTTTCGGACTGGC
>JALUUK010000661.1 GCA_027021395.1 Acidobacteriota bacterium | reverse complement strand
CCAGGATCTGCTCATCGCTCGACGAGCCACTGCCGCGGAGCCAGGCAAGGAGCGCCGCATCGTCGGCTGAAATGACTCGCTGAGGACTATCGGGATGAAACGCCGAGAGCGTCCGTCGCGTCGCCAACCAGCGGCAGTAGGTCGCAAAGACATGGTGCGACACGCCGCCGGCGTCGGCGATCATGCGATCGAGCTCCTTTCGGTCGTACTTGTGGCGGTTGATCCGACGCGGCTGTCCCGACGATTCGACACCGGCCACGTCGTTCTCACCTCCCACAAGGCTCTGAACATAGACCGCCGGAATCCCCTGCAACCCCAACATGACCGCTTGCGAAGCCAGAAACGGACGCAACTGCTCCTCGACGTTGTCGGCTCGGTCGTCGCGAAGTGCATCGAGGTAGGTGATGTTGAGCTCGTACGGTGCGTCGCGGCCGTCCGGTGTGCGGCGCGTACTCACCAGCCCGCCGCGGCGTCGGACCTCCAGCACCAATTCGTCGATCCGTTCCGGCGGCACCAGTCCTTCCAGCGGCCGCATGCCGATCCCGTCGTGCGACGCGGTGAAATTGAGAAACGTCGTTCCCGGCTCGGGCGGCGGCAGCTCCGTCAGCCACCGGCGCAACACCGTTGCATCCTGACGCAGGAACGCATCCAGCAACAGCGGCGGAAGCGGAAACTGGTAGACGATATGAGCTTCGTCGCCTTGGCCGAAGTACGAAATATTCTCCTCGTGCGGCACGTTCGTCTCCGTCAGAACGAGCGTGCCGGGAGCGCATCGGTCAAGGATCGTCCGAGCCAGTTTCACCACTTCGTGCGTCTGCGGCAAGTGAAGAGAGCTCGTTCCGATCTCCTTCCAAAGGAATGCGATGGCATCGAGCCGAACAATGCGCGCTCCCCGCTCGGCATACGTCAGCAAAATGTCGATCATCTCCGCCAAGACCGACGGCTCCTTGAAATTCAGATCGATCTGGTCGCGGCTGAACGTCGTCCACACGAACCGCGGACCTCGCGATGTGTCGAAACGTGTCAGGAGCGGCAGCGATCGCGGCCGCACTACCCGGCTCAGATCGTCGTCCGGCGACGCTTCGATAAACCACCGCGTAAAGGGCTCGACACCGGCCAGATAATCCTGAAACCACCGGCTCTTTTGCGAGACGTGATTCAGGACCAGGTCGAACATCAGATCGAATCGGTCGGCAAGCCGCGCCACGTCGTCCCATGTCCCGATCTTCGGATCGACCTGGCGATAGTCGATCACCGAAAAACCGTCGTCGGAGGAATAGGGAAAGAAGGGCAGCAAATGAACGGTCGAGAACGCCCGGTCCAATGCGACGTCGCCGCACCAGCGTCCGAACGCCTCGAGCGGCGTGCCGACCGAGTCTCGAATCTGATCGGCGTAGGTGATCAGCACGATGTCCCGCTCGGACCAAAGCTCCGAGGGCCCTCGATCGCGAACGACGCGGCAGACGCTCGCCACCGCCTCCGTCGCTTCCGCAACTCGCTGCGGATAAATCCGCTCCAAATGATCCCGTATTCGCTGTCGCAGCTCGCTGTCTAACCCGCTTCGTACGTCGCTCCCCATCCTCATCCTTGCTTCACTACGTCGATCGTCTCA
>JALUUK010000660.1 GCA_027021395.1 Acidobacteriota bacterium | reverse complement strand
GCTTTCGAGCGGGCCGCATCCGGGCGCTTCGAGCATCCGGGCGATCTCGTGCAGAAGGCGATCGACTCCTTCTCCCGTCACGCTCGAGGTTGCGATGGTTCCCGCGGCCGGCGGGGCAGCGAAGGGAAGGTCCATCTTGGTGCCGACCCGCAGTGCAGAATGAGAGAGTAGACCAGTCGGTCTAGCTTCATCGCTTAGGTCGTACACCTCTAGCCGTAGTTCTGCGCGTTCTGCCGCGTCTTTCGTGCGTTTCATTCCCGCAGCGTCGGCTTTTCCCTGAGGCCGGCCCAATCCTGCAGAGTCGATCAACAGGACCGGCAGGCCCTCGATGACGAGCGGATATTCGACGAGGTCGCGCGTCGTGCCGGGTTCGTCGCAGACGATGGCCTTTTCCCGGCCGATCATGGCGTTGAAGAGCGACGACTTTCCGCTGTTTGGAGGGCCGAGCACGATGACGCGCGCACCGTCGCGTACTCTCTGGGCCGACTTTCCTCGAGCGAGCGCGTCGGAGATCTCGCGGCTCAATTGCCGGGCCCGCGCTTCGATCTCGGCGTGCTGCACTCCGAGGTCGGCTTCCTCTTCGGCGAAATCCAGGCCCGCCTCCACGTCGGCCAGCAAGCCGAGAATTCCGTCCGCCAAGGGCAGGAGGGCTTCGGAGACTTCGCCCGCGAGTTGGCGCGTTGCGATCATCCCTTGTTCGAGCGTGTCGGCCTCGACCAAATCACGAACCGCCTCCGCCTGCGCGAGATCGACTTTGCCGTTGGCGAATGCTCGTCTCGTGAATTCACCGGGTTCGGCGATGCGACAGCCGGCTGCACGGCAAGAGGCGAGAAGCTCGGCGATGATCGGAGGAGATCCATGGATCGTCATCTCGGCCATGTCCTCCCCGGTATAGCTCCGGGGCGCCGAAAAGAGCGTCACCATTCCGCGGTCGATCGTTTGGCCGTCTCGTCCGAGAAAAGATCCAAGGATCGCCGCTCTCGGGGAGATGTCGTCGACACTTCGTGGTCCAAGCGGCCGATAGACCGCGCGCAAGACGTCGCGCGTACTGCGGCCCGAAATCCGCACGATGGCCAGCGCGGAGCGGCCACCGGGTGTCGCGGGCGCAACGATGGTGTCCTGTTGATCATGGCGCGGCATCGTGATCGCGATTCTGCGGCTCTTTCCGTTCCTTCGCACACCGGTTCTTCGCGCTCGCGCGCACCCGACACCGTTCGGCCGTCGGTGAGTCGGGCTGCTATAGTGCAGCGCCGGGCCCGTTCCGGTCATGAGGGAGCAAAACGGATGATCGAAGGACGACGATTCACGGCACTTTGGGCGGCGCTTGCGCTACTGTGTTCTCCCGCTGCTTTCGCGGCCGATACGACAGATGGCTTCGCGCAAGTTCGCGGCGTGCTCCTCGATGCCGAGGGACTGCCCGCCGTCGAATACCAACTCGCTTTGCGTTCGACTGCGGGAGATCTCTTTCTCTCTAGCCCGACGGCGCGCGATGGATCATTCATCATCGACGAGATCGTGCCGGGCGAGTATCGCTTGGTCGCCTTCGGTCCTCACGGGGTCGAATATCCCGTGGCGTCCAAGCCGGTGATGCTCGCTCCCGGACAGGTCGAGAGAAC
>JALUUK010000659.1 GCA_027021395.1 Acidobacteriota bacterium | reverse complement strand
GCCACCTCCCGCCCGGCCCACGGTGCCAGCGAGATGGTATGGAAAGCCCAATCTTCGGAGAGAGAAAGCACTCGAGAAAGGGGCGGTTCTTCGTCCGTCTCGCTCCGGACCAGAATTCGGCCGCCCGACAGCGGACCGTCGGCGGCGAAGTGGAAGCGAAGTTCGGCGTTTTCTTCGGGGACTCGCACTTTGCAGCGCAAGCTCGCCCCGCCCGCCACGAACCAACTCGGGCGCAACGCACCCCCCGCGTCCGCGATCACCGTATCGGCAAGCGCGCCCCGGTATCGCGTGCCGACGTTCTCGACGACGATCTCCAAGAGCGCTGCTTCGGCGACCGGGCCGCCGCTGAGCATGATCTCGATGCGGCGGACTCCGGCGTCACCTCCGAGATCGTCCCAATTGTCGTGGATCACCTCCGTCAAATCGAAGGCAAGCCATCGCTCATGCCCGCCGCCCTCTCCTAGGGAGAAGGTCACACTGCGCCTTCGGCGCTGAACGTTCGGCGATTCGTCGCCGTCGACGAAAGGAGTGATCCGGGCGCTGCGCGCACCGTCGGGCCGGACCTTCAGCAGAACCTTCGTCACGCCTTCGAGCGGAGGATCGAATGCAGGGCTCGAGAAGAGCACTGCCGTCTTTCTCCGGTCGATGGCCCAGGCTTGGAGGTCTTGCGGGCCGATCTGCAGCGGATCACCGGGGCGAGCTTCGGCGACTCCGCCGGCTTCACAAAGTTGATCGACCAAGTAGAGCACGTCGGGGGCGGGCTCATCCCAAAGGCGTACGGAGCCCGCCGAGGGCGCCGACGGCTTCGTGTTTTCGTTTTGCCCGACGGGTGGTTTTTCGATCTCTTCGTTGCAGGAGACCAAGAACGATACAGCCGCAGCGAAGACGAAAGACCTAGCGAGCTTGCACGCCGTCATCGAAGCCTCCGATAGAGCCACCATGATCCGCTGCGTTTTTCGAGATGCACTTCGCCGAGCCGGCCGCGAAAAAGAGCCGGCCCGGCATCGCGGTGGGATCGAATCAGAAAATACTCGTAGTCCTTGTGCAGGAACCAGTCGAAGTTTGGCGTCCACTCAAAGCCGAAAGGGATGGGCGGGATGAAATCTTTTCGGTAGCGTACGAGTTCCGGGTAAAACATCGCAAACGAGAAATCGACGATTCCGTGCTTTTCCGCTTGGTACCAGCTGGCAAAGTGCAGGTAGGGCACGCCGCGGACGGCACGACTTCCCGGACGCAGATCGATGTAGAGCACCCTCTTCGACTCTTCCATGGCTTCGAGAACGGGTCGAAACGTTTCCGCCTCTTGCGCGAAGGCGCGGTGTTCCAAGCCGACGACAGCGAGGCGGGCAAGCGCAAGCAGGACGATTCCCGCGCGGAGAAATCGCCGACCCTTTTCCGCAGCCGGGGGACGCAGGCAAAAGAGCCAGAGCACGAGCCACCAAAGCGCAAAACGTCGGTAGATGAAGGGCATGCCGAAGACGGCGAAGGGGGCCAAGAAGAAGAGAAGGGTCACGACGGTCAGTGGGAGCGAGGAGGCGACGCGTTTGTCGGGACGATAACCCCAGAGAATCGGCCAGAAGATCCACAGCGCGCCGAGAAAGAGCGCGAAGAGATCGCCG
>JALUUK010000658.1 GCA_027021395.1 Acidobacteriota bacterium | reverse complement strand
CCTCAACCGAACACGAGGCGTGGAACTCCGATCTCTCCCTTGGCGAAAGCCGCGTCATTCTCAGTCGGCCCATGCACATTCTCTCCAAAGTGAGATTTCGGATGAGCGATACGCGCCCCTTGGCGCACGCATTCCTCCGCAAGACCTCTCAGATGTGGCTGCTGGACCTGCTCGACTTCCAGCAGGTAGAAGCAAGCGCCACCGTTGCGATCGATGCGGATGCGCTCACCATCGACGACTTTCATCTTTCCGGACACAGCAGCCCGCAGAACAATCCTTTCGGTGCCGAGTTGTCGCTCACCGCCGGCGGGTCACAGATCAAGATTGGTGACGCTCTCGGCGACCTGCGTATTCAGATCGATCTTCCCAAGACCTCGCTCGAAGATCTTTCCCTGCTCGGGCGATTCGTTCCGGTCATGGAGACCGTGCATCTCCTGCCTGGAACGAGCGCCTCGGTCCAAGGCGGTATTCGCATCGACGGAAATCAGGCAGTAGGACGCTTTTTGCTCGACGCACCCAAGGTACGTTTCGCCACCGGAGAAGCAGAAATCATCTCCGGCCTGGCATTGGCCGGGCATGTTCGCAGCGATGATCTGACGAAGCCGTTTTTCGAAATCGAACGCCTAAATGTTGATTTCGACGACCTGAGCCTTGAAGACGACCTTGGGACGATCGACTCCTGGTGGGGAAAGATTCGCCTCGAGCGCGGAAAGTTGCGTCTCTCTTCACCGCTCGGCCTCGACGCACACGTCGACTTGACGCTCCGGGACAGTGATCCCCTCGTCCGCATCTTCGCCCGAGGAAAGTGGCTTCTAAGACGTATTCGTCATTGGCTCAGCGTCGATCATATTTCCGGCAGCACGCGTCTGATTCTCGACGACGGCACGCTTTCCTTCCACGACCTTCGCCTTTCCGGCGACGATATCGATGTCGACGGCCTGCTTCGCTTCTCCCCGACGGGCACCTTCGGTTTCGTCTACACCAAGTTCCACGGACTCCCCCTCGCTTTCGGACTCGAGCGTGACCGCCGGCGCATCAAGATCTTCCGCGCGCGCCGCTGGTACGAGAAAATGACCTCTCCGGAACCGCCACCGCAATGAACCAGGACTTCTGCGCTCTAGAATCTGTGCAATAGAAGCAGGCCCGGACTCATCGACAGAGCCCCCCTTTGCGGCCTTCGCGGCGTGGCGCGACCGTTTTGCGGTCTCGGGGACGGTGCGCCTGAAGTGGACTAAGACATCGCGCGCAAAGCCGATAGAGTAGAGAGTCGGAGGTCGGCTGCTTAGGTCGAATTGCGTCCGCTGTTTGCCGGCTGGTTTCCCACCGGTACCTCATGGTCACGACCATACATCTGCACTCCGGCTCTCCCTCTCCACACCGGACGTGCGGTTTTCCCGCATCCGGCGTACCACGGCGGCTTTGAGCCGGAGGTTACGCAGGGGATGCCAGCGTCCTCGCGTCATAGGTACTGGAGACCCAAGTTCGCGAGGTGTCGGTAAAAGCTCACGTTATCTGGGGGTCGATAACGTCGCCGGCTCCGACGTCTCAAATGTCCGTAGAGGCGATGCGGGATTGCCCTCTGCAAGACGACGCGAGATACCCGTTTTCTCCACTTCGGAG
>JALUUK010000657.1 GCA_027021395.1 Acidobacteriota bacterium | reverse complement strand
GGTGAAGGTCTTCTTGCGGCGCCGCGACACCCCGCGGATGCCCAGTTCACGCATCAAACGGGCCACCTGGTCCCGGCCAATGTCGTGCCCGGCCCGCTTGGCGGCCTTCCACAGCTGCCGTCATCACCTGCTCGCGCTGCCACTACCCCCCGACTTCCGTCCACCTCAACGGACACCTCACACTGGAGATTGGAGCTTGTGTCGTTCACCGTGATGGCAAGCCTCATCTCAGCGTTCAATGGCACAGAGGCAACGTGAACACCCGGGACGACGATCGGCACAGCGTCGCCAGCCTCAGCACCTTCAAGGCTCAGCTCACCTAGCTTGTTCTCGCCACGTCCCTCGCCCACCAGCGTGTACCGCACAGCGATCTCCACTTCCGGCTCCGCCGCAGGGCCTGCTGGGGCCGCTTCTGTGCACGCCGCAAGCAGGCCGGCGACAAACAAGAACTCCGCGCTGCGTCGGAAAGAAATTGTCATCCTGGGATCTCCGTCAGTGGGTTTCCCTCGCTCAACTCGAACACGGTTACGACCTGCCCCGAAGGCAGATACTGATACACCTCTTTCGATGGGAAGCCGTCGCCAGAATAGCCAACTCGGTCAAGGTCAATCAGTAGATGGGATACGGGATGGGATGGTGCGTTCGCTCCCGACCCGACCTGACCGCCGTACAGAGCGGACCCGAACCAGCCGAGCCGCATGAGGAAGTGTCTAGCTGGTGGAGACGAGCCGGATCTCGCAGGCGGGCCCGGTTGCGTTGGCCAGTCGCGTGTCTCCGGTCATCAGCGGCACGTCGAGCGCCTCTGCGAGAGCAACATAGGTGGAGTCGTAGACGGTGACGTTTGCTCGAAGCTCGAAGGCTCGTGGCATCAGCGGCAACGCGGGGTAGCGGATGATGGCTAGATCGCCCAGGTCATCGATGGACTCGCGAAATCGTCGAGCCGTAATGGTTTTCGCGAGCCAGCGCTTGCGCAGGACTGCGACCGTCTCGATGTCGACCAGGTCCGGTGCGACCAGATCGACGTCTGTGCGCAGTGCCTCTCGAGCGGCCTGACCGTCGTCAGAATCGTCGGCGAGAACGTTGGCGACGATCGAGGCATCGACGACGATCACCGATCGTCGCGTTCTGCCGCCAGATCATTGGCAGCCTGTTCCAAGCCGACTCGGCCGCCGCTTCGCCGCTCGATCCGCCCGAGCACGTCTTCAAGGCTGGGCCGCTGCGCGAGGCGTTTCAATTCGGTCGCGAGGAACTGCTGCAGCGACTGACCAGCCTGCGCGGCGCGGCGCTGCAGCTGTTCGTGCACATCGTCGGGAAGGTCACGGACCAGTACATTCGGCATGCTTACAGTATGCAAGCATCGTGGGCTCGTCGCAACGCGACCCCTTCTGGACTCGCACCGCGGCATTCTGACCCTGGGACACCACGCGGATGAAGTCGCAGGTGCAACCGCACCCGCATAGTGTCAGGAGCCATCGAGGCCCTCCTGGATGTCGGGATGTAGGAATCACGGGCCAGGTGATGCCGCCGGTGTGGAGTAGGACGCGTAGCCGGTAGTGCTCGAAGGATCGGAACCCGTGGCCGCAGCGTTTGACCTTTTTGACGCAGAGGTTGAGGCCTTCG
>JALUUK010000656.1 GCA_027021395.1 Acidobacteriota bacterium | reverse complement strand
CTGCAGCCGGGTCGCCCTTTTTTTTGCCGAGGAAAAACGCCTGCCCAGGCTGGCGAGCGAGGCTTGGCCGCCGCCGCGGCATTTCGACGCCATCGCCCTGGATCTCTGCGAGCGGGTCTGGCTGAGCCGCGAGGTCAACCTGCTCAGCGATGGATCAACCGAGCACAGCTTCGCCGCCGCACCGCTGCTGATCGGCACCCAACTCTTTGGCGTTCTCCTGGCGCTACGCTCAACTCATCCGCCCTTCACAGCCGACGACGGCGACATCTTGGTGGCGATGGCCGAGCGAATCGCCCTTGATCGCCAACGCCACAAAGCCCAAGAACTGGCCCGGGCCGAGCAGGCCGCCAGTGCGGCAAACAAGGCCAAGAGTGCCTTTCTAGCCCATATCAGCCATGAGATCCGAACCCCGCTAAACGCCATCATCGGCTACAGCGAGCTGCTCGAGGACGAGCTCATGGACGACGGCCACCGGTATTACGTCAGCGACATCCACCGGATCCAAGGGGCCGCACAGCACCTGCTCACGCTCATCAACAACATGCTCGACCTCACCAAAATTGAGGCCGGCAAGATGGAGCTTTTCCTCGAGCTTGTACTCATCGACGAGCTGATCGCCGATGCTGTCACCACCTGTCGACCGGTGGTCGAGCGCAACGGCAACGTGCTCAGGGTCAGCATCGATCCCACCTTGGCCCACAGCGAACTCCGCTGCGACCGGCTCAAGCTCACCCAGATCCTGATCAACCTGCTCAGCAATGCCGGCAAGTTTACACAAGACGGCGAGATTCACCTCGAAGCGACCGCTGAGGGCGATGAATCCTACACCCTGCAGGTGATCGATAACGGCATCGGCATGACCGACCAGCAGATCGCCCGGATCTTCAGCGACTACACCCAGGCAAGCGAAAGCATCGCCAGCCACTACGGCGGCACCGGCCTGGGCCTGGCCGTCACCCGCCGCCTCTGCGAGCTGATGGGAGGGTCGATCGAAGTCGAGAGCACACCGAATTGCGGTTCGACCTTCCGCGTCCGCATGCCGACACATACCGATCCCACTGACCCCGTTGAATCGTCCTTGCAAAGGTGAAAGCCGCCCATGTCAAAGCTCCTCACCGCCATAGGTTGGATCCTCGCGACCATCGGTATCGTCTTCGTTCTCTTCAGCGTGATCGTATTCTTTCAGGCTCTCCGAACCGGCGTGGAGAAAGACTGGAGCGCCTTCACCGGAGGCGTGCTCTTCGCCAGCGTAGCGGGCATTCCGGGCGCATTGCTCCTCCATCGCAACCGTGTCGCCCGGAAAAAAGCGGCATTCGACCAGCGTCTGCGCGGCTTCATCTCGAGCCTCGACAGTTTTTCGGTCAGCGAACTCGCGACCAAGATCGGCCGCAACGAGATGGAGACCGAGGGACTAATTGCCACCCTCATCGCCAAGGGACAGGTCGACCTGGCCTTTCACCGCCAATCGAGTTCGTACCTCCACCGCAACCGGATCAAGAGGGGCCATCGCGTCATCGAACGCTGTCACTCCTGTGGCGCGAGTGTCGGCCAAGAACTCGTCTTCGACGGCGAAACGCCCGAGTGCCGCTACTGCGGCGTACCCCTGATGCCCTCCTGATC
>JALUUK010000655.1 GCA_027021395.1 Acidobacteriota bacterium | reverse complement strand
AAACTCCCGTCCTCGAAGGTCGGCAGGATCTCGAGATTGTCACCGAGGTGAATTTCCATCTTGAGATCTACATCACTCATGGCGACGTGCGGCTCGTCCGGTGGGCGTGTCGGTCAGGATGCTGCGGTATGGGCCCAGAGAACACGCAGCACGCGTGCTACGGTTTCCTTCATCTCGGCTCGGGGCACGACGAGATCGAGCATGCCGTGTTCGAGCAGGAATTCCGATCGCTGGAAGCCCTCCGGCAAAGTCTGCCGAATCGTCTGCTCTATCACCCGCGGACCGGCGAATCCGATTAGCGCGCCCGGTTCGGCGATGTTGACGTCACCTAGCATCGCGTAGGAGGCGGTCACACCGCCGGTCGTCGGGTCGGTGAGAATCGAGATGTAGGGGAGACGTTCTTCGTGAAGCTGGGCGAGTGCGGAGCTGATCTTGGCCATCTGCATCAGCGAGAGCGCGCCTTCTTGCATGCGCGCGCCGCCTGAGCAGGAGAATACGATCAGCGCGCGCCGCTCGGTGATGGCGCGTTCGACCGCGCGGGTGAGCTTCTCGCCGACCACGCTGCCCATCGAGCCGCCCATGAAGGCGTAGGACATGACGGCGACCACCACAGGGATGGTCTCGACTTGCCCGGTGGCGCAGATGATCGCATCGCGCAGTCCGGTCCTCTCGCGGTACTCTTCGAGCCGCTCTCGATAGGCTTTCTTGTCCTTGAACTTGAGAGGGTCGACCGACGAGAGTTCGGCGTCGAACTCGCTCCACTCGCCACCGTCGAGCAGCGCCGTCAGCCGCTGCGGTGCAGAGATTCGAAAGTGATAGCCGCACTTCGGACAGATCCACGCACGGCGGACGATCTCCTTGCGATAGACGATCTCTTTGCAGCCGGCGCACTTGACCCAGATCCCCTCGGGGATCGACGAGTCACGCTTCTCGAGCGGCACCTTCGGTTTTTTGTCTTTCCGAAACCAAGCCATGATGCGCAGCCTAGCATAAGGACACCGCCGACGGGAAAGCGGAAGCGGGTCCTTTGACAAGCGCCTGCGTAGGGCATAACCTCCCGTAGATCGTGTTCTGAAGGGGACTTGGCCTCGGGCAGGCGCCCGAGAGGCGGATTTCAGTGGATTTCGCCCGCCAAGTATCTGGAGCAACAGCGGTTAATACGGTACCTTAGGAAGGGGTGACACGCGATTTATGCCTGATTCGACCTACGTCGTCGTCAAAGAAGACCTAGAGAAAGCCCTGCGCCGTTTCCGCCGAAAGGTGGAAAAGTTCGGAATTCGTAAGGCGATTCGCCAGCACGAGTACTACGAGAAGCCTTCCGAGCGCCGCCGCCGCCGTCGTCGAGAAAACGACCGCAAGCGGCGTAAGGCCGAGAAGAAACCTCGGCGTTAGTTAGATCGACTCGCCGTGAGATCCAAGCGGATCGAGTTGGACCTAGACAGTCCCGGCTTCGGCCGGGGCTTTTCTATTCCGCCCGCTCGTTTCGAAACTCTACGACTTCCGACTTCCAGACGCGTGCCGGCTTGCCCTTGTGTCGCGGTTTGGAGTAAGACCAACCCAACACTGCGCGCCGGGCCGCCTGCCCGAGCCCATGGCCCGGCTCGATCATCACGCGCGCATCCT
>JALUUK010000654.1 GCA_027021395.1 Acidobacteriota bacterium | reverse complement strand
TTGGTTTTCCTCGGCTGCGAAAAGGGCGACGACATTCGGCGGAGCCACTGGTTCGCTCGCCGTCTGCTGACGATGAAGTTCTTCCCCGACTCCGAAGGGCGCCCTTGGAAAGAGAGCCTGCTCGATGGGCACGGCGACGTTCTCGTCGTTTCGCAATTCACCCTCGCCGCTCGAACCCGCAAGGGGCGTCGCCCGTCTTTTGATCCCGCCGCAGATCCCCGTTCCGCCGAGATCCTCTACCGCTCTTTCATCGAGGAAGTGCGGCGGGGCGGAGCCACGATCGCCGAAGGAGAATTCGGAGCGCAAATGGACGTGCATCTGGTCAACGACGGCCCCGTGACCTTCCTGCTCGACGGACCGGAAAGCGGGAACCTTCCGTGAACCCGCGGGACTCACCGACGAGGCCCTCGTGGGCTGCTTTGCTCGAGGCTTTTTCCGATCACTTGATCGCAGTGCGCGGACTCGCATCGCTGACGGTCGAAGCGTACTTGCGGGATCTTGCCGATTTCGCTCGTTTTCACGCCGGCAGCGGAGGGGGGCCACTCGAGTCGTTCGACGCCTCGCAAGTGCATCGTTGGCTGCGGCAAGCGAGGGCCGGGGGACTTGCGGCATCGACCCGCGGGCGACGGCTTTGCGCGATGCGTGCCTTCGCGCGCTATTTGCGGGAAGAGAACTTGCGTGCGGATGATCCCCTTTCCGGAGTTCCCGGCCCCCGCAGACGGCGTCCCCTGCCGCGGGTCCTCAGCGCCGACGAGGTCGAAGCACTTCTAGCCGCTCCGGATGATACGACTCCGCGGGGCATGCGCGACGTGGCGATGCTCGAGATGCTCTATGCCTCCGGATTGCGGGTCAGCGAACTCGTCGGCATGGAAATCGGCCGTCTTGATCTCAAGCGAGGCTTGATTCGCGTGAAGGGGAAGGGGAAGCGGGACCGTTGGGTTCCATTGGGAAGCGCCGCCGTCGAAGCCGTCGAGCGCTTCATCGTGGCCGGCCGCGAATCGCTTCGACCCGACCGCGACACCCTCTTTCCCGGCCGCGCTGGACGGCCTTTGACTCGACAAGCTTTCTGGCGCAATCTTCGGCGCTTCGGCGCTGCCGTCGGCATCTCCCCCGACCGCCTTTCGCCGCACGTCGTGCGCCACTCCTTCGCCACCCACCTCGTGGAAAACGGTGCCGACTTGAGGACCGTGCAGACCTTGCTCGGTCACAAAGACATCTCGACGACCGAGATCTATACCCACGTGGCTCGCGAGAGGCTGAGAAAGCTCTATGATGTGCACCACCCACTTTGAGCCGATGCCTGCAAGATGGAGAAAGCAGCAGCTCTTTGAGAGGGAACGATGATACGAGGCAACCGATGAGTGATTTCGCCTTTGAGAAACCGATACTCGACATCGAGCAGCGAATCGAAGAACTCGCCGGACTAGGAGACGACAAGCTCGATTCCGAATTGCAACGCTTGCGAAACCAGCTGATCAAGGTTCGGCGACAGGTCTACTCCAAGCTCGACCCGTGGCAGAAGACACAAGTCGCTCGGCACCCTCGGCGCCCCTACACCTTGGACTATGCAGCCGGCTTGACCGAAGACTTCGTTGAAATCCACGGCGACCGGCGCTTTGCCGAC
>JALUUK010000653.1 GCA_027021395.1 Acidobacteriota bacterium | reverse complement strand
GGCATCGACGATCGCCTCCTCAAATTCGATCTCCGGGTACTCGCGGGCGATGCGTCGGCCGACTTCCAAGAAAAGACCGTCGCTCATCTTGAGGATGTTGGCCTTGTGCACGATGGTGACCTTCTTGCGGTGGTAGGTCTTCGCCGTCTCGAAGGCGTAGCGAATGATGCGCTCGGATCCGCGTTCGGTGATCACACGCAAGCTTTCGACGATGCCCGGCACGACGATGTGCTCGAGACCGCTGTAGAGCCCTTCGGTGTTTTCTCGAATCACGATCAGGTCGACGTCGTCGTAGCGCGAGGCCACTCCGGCGATGGAAACCGCCGGTCGAAAGTTCGCGTAGAGATCCAATGTCTTTCGCAGTTGCACGTTCACTGAGCGAAAGCCCGAGCCGATGGGCGTCGTCACCGGTCCTTTGAGTGCAACACCCGTCCGCAGAATCGAATCGAGCGCCTGCTGCGGCAGCGGAGTTCCGTAACGGCCGATCAGGTCGCCGCCGGCCTCCTGCTGATCCCAGGTGATGGCGACTCCCGTCGCATCGAGCAGCCGGCGGGTCTCCGCTGCGACTTCCGGACCGATCCCGTCTCCGGGAATCAGAGTGACTTCATGACTCATGTTCTCTACTCCATCTTCAGAACGCGTCCGTAAAATTCGGAGACGGCGGTCGGAGGGTGCGCGGGAAGCGCGCGGAAGATTCCATCGATCGGCGGCGGCAGATGATGGCGGCAGCGGCGGCATCTTTCAAGGTGCCGCCCTCCCGGGCGCGTGGCACAATCCGCCGGCTCCACCGTGCCAGGAGAGTCGATGCTCGACCCGAAAAAGCTTCTCGAAACCCTCAATCCGCCGCAGCAGGATGCCGTCACGCACGGCGACGGCCCGCTCTTGATTCTCGCCGGAGCCGGTTCGGGAAAAACGCGGGTGATCACCAGCCGCATCGCTTGGCTGATCTCGCAGCACGGCGTCGATCCGCGCGGCATCGTGGCGGTGACCTTCACCAACAAGGCGGCCGCCGAGATGCGAGAACGCGCTGAAAGCGCGCTCGGGCACGACATCTCCGGCGCCTTTCTCGGTACCTTTCACTCCTTCGGTCTGCGGATTCTGCGAATGCATGCGGCCGAGGCCGGCTATCCGCCGAGCTTCGTGATCTACGACACCACCGACCAGCGCGCACTGGTCCGGCAGATCAGCCGCGACCTCAAGGTCGACGAGAAGGAATTTCCCGCCCGCCAAGCCATCGCGATCATCTCCGAGGCGAAGACCGATCTGATCTCACCATCGGCGATGCTCGCCGACAGTCACTCGCCGGCGGCAAAAACTTGGGCGGAGATCTACCGAGAATACGAAAAACGCCTCAAGCGCGCCGGAGCGATGGATTTCGACGATCTTCTGGTGCAAGTGATCTACTTGTTTCGAAAGCACCCGCACATCCAGGAAAAATACGCCCAACGAACACAGCACTTGCTGGTCGACGAATATCAAGACACCAACCCGATTCAGTATCTCATGATCCGTGCGCTCGCCGGAGAGCGACGCAACGTCTGCTGCGTGGGTGATGAAGACCAATCGATCTATTCGTTTCGCGGAGCCGACATCCGCAACATTCTCGACTTCGAGAGGGACTATCCCGACGCGCGGGTGATCAAGCTCGAACAGAATTACCGTTCCACTTCGACGATTCTTGCGGCGGCGTCGGCGGTCATACGCAACAACATGGACCGCCACGACAAGAAGCTTTGGACCGGCAATCCGGAGGGTGAAAAAATCGCGCTCCATCAAGCGCGAGACGATCGCGAAGAAGCCGATCTCGTCATCGCCGACATGCTTCACGTCTCGCGCCAGGGCCATACGAGCTTGCGCGACATGGCCATTCTCTACCGCACCAATGCCTGCTCACGCTTGTTCGAAGATCGTTTGGTACAGAAGAACGTCCCCTACCGCGTCGTGGGATCGCTTCGTTTCTACGAACGCCGCGAGATCAAGGACGTGCTCGCTTGGTTGCGCATGGTCGTGCAGCCCCATTCGGATCAAGACTTTCTGCGCGCAGCCTCCGTGCCTCCTCGCGGACTCGGAGAAAAGACTCTGGCTTCGGTTCGGGAAATCGCCGACCGGAACGGCGTCTCCTACCACGAGGCCACGCTCGATGCGCTGCGACACCCGGATGCCTTGCCCTCCCGCGCGATCAAGCCCCTGACGAACTTCATCGCCATGATCCGAGATCTCACCACCTTCGTATCCTCGATGAAAACCAAGGACGCGCTCGAACAGATCATCGAGACCATCGGCTACGAGCGATACCTGGAAAAATCCTTCCCCACCGACTTCCGTTCTCGTATCGAAAACCTCGGCGCATTGATCAACGCCGCCGCCGAGCACGACGAGAAAGGTGCACCGGAAGCACTCGCAGGCTTTCTCGACCGCGTCTCCTTGCGCTCGGACACCGACGACGTCGAAGGAGAGCAAGGCCCCCTGCTGATGACCATCCACTCGGCGAAGGGACTGGAATTCGATCACGTCTATATCGTCGGCTTCAACGAGGGCCTCTTTCCCCACCAGCTCTCGCTCTCGACGCCCGAAGGCATCGAAGAAGAGCGCAGACTGGTCTACGTCGCCATCACCCGGGCGCGCAGAAGATTGGTCCTGAGCATGGCCCAACTGCGATACAACTTCGGCAACGCCGTGCGAACACTCCCTTCGCCCTTCTTGGCCGAGATCCCGGCCGAAGTGCTGCGCTCGACGCGCTACGCTCCACCCACGCGCAAGAGCGCTCCAACTCCGGTGTCGCGGCATAGAACGCCGGCCGCCGGAACCGCGAAGCGCGCGGGCGAACTGACCTACGTGAAGGATGCTCCAGACTACAGCGGCGAAGGCGCGCCCGAGCCGGGCATGAAGGTCCGGCATCCGAAATTCGGCCAGGGCCTCGTGCTGAACATTCGGGGAACGGGCGCCGGCACCACCGTAGAAATCCGTTTCAAGGACTACGGTTTGAAGCGCGTCATGCCCAAGTATGTCCCCTTGCTTCCCCCGGAATAAGGACGTTGCGCCGCACCATTCTTTCCTCGCTTCATTGCTCGGTCTCTTCTTCCTCGTCTTCACCGGTGCCGTAGAAGAACATCGCCGCGCACTCCTCCGAGCAGAAATGCTTTCCGCTGCGCCGAAAGGCGTGATCGCGGCAGGTCCGCGCATAGCAGACCGGGCAGATTCCCAGCCTCTTTTGCGCCTGGGAAATGCCGCAGACCAAGCAGGCATCCCTCACGAGCCGGCACCTTCGAGACTTCCGGGATCATCCCACGGCGACGAACGCTTCTTTCGGAACACGGCCGGGGCCATCGTTTCGAGCCCGGGATCATCCACCCCCGCCGATTCCACCGGCGAAAGGCAGAGCAGGCCGCCCGGCTCGAGTGCATCGACGAGACGCGAGATGAGGCGGCGTCGTGAGGGCGGATCGAAGTAGATCATCACGTTTCGACAGAAGATCGCCGCGAAGCGTGCCTCATCGTGCCATGCGCCCACGAGATTGCGGGTCTCGAAGCGCACCGCTCGGCGTACCGCCTCATCGACGCGCAGAAGACCGGAAGAAGCCGAGAGGGTGAAATCGAAATGGCGCCGCCGAGTTTCTTCTTCGAGCCCCGCCGCCGATGACGCGGGAAAGCACCCCTTTTTCGCGCTCTCGAGAGCGGAAGACGAAATGTCGGTGGCCAAGATCGTTCCCTCGGCGATCGGGCGACCGGCAGCGCGGGCATCCGCGACCGCCATCGCCAGCGAATACGGCTCTTCCCCGCTCGAGCAGCCCGCGCTCCAAACTTCCCACGTGCTCTGTGAGCCACTGCGCCCGGCGAGGTGCTCGACCACACGCGAAAAATGCGCGGGGTGTCGAAAGAAGGTCGAATGCCCGGTGGTCAGAGCATCCACCATGCGGCCGAGTTCTTCGAGATCGCGGCCCGTGCCGAGACGATCGAGATACTCGCCCAAGCTCAGGCCGCACGCCGCCAAACGGCCACCGAGACGCGAAGCGATCAGCCCCTCCTGCCCCTCTCGCACCTCGATTCCCGAAACCGTGCGCAGCAGATCCCGGATGATCGCCAGCTCGCGATCGCCCGGTTGTGCAGGGCTTCGCTCTTTTTCGCAGGTGATTGCCATCATCGCTCCCGGCCTCGTCCTGCACCGTGAATGCGTGCGAGGCGGTGCCCACACACGCTCTTAGGCAAGATGGTGCCCACGCCACCGGCTTCAACCTCGGCGAATTGGCGCGTCCGGCTTTTCGGGCTAGGATCCCCCGATCACGATGGCTGGCGGCGTAGCTCAGCGGTAGAGCACACGACTCATAATCGTGTCGTCCCAGGTTCGAATCCCGGCGCCGCTACCAACCACGAGATGAATCCGACCCTTGCAGATAGAGTCCTTCGCTTGGCCCGGCCGCGGCTGCTTCGCGAGCTGACCCGGGCGTGGGCACCGCCTTCGGGATCGCGCATCCTTGTCGCCGTCTCCGGCGGAGGCGATTCGATCGCCCTCTTGCATCTGCTGGCCGCACTTTCTCGAGGGCGGCACTGGGACTTGGTCGTCGGCACCATCGACCACGGCCTGCGAGGTGACCAAGGCGCGGAGGATTGCCGTTTCGTTCGCGAGGCGGCGGCCGAGTGGAACGTGCCCGTAAAATGCGCCCGCCTCGATCTCTCCGTGCGCGAAGGACGATCGGTCGAAGCGCCCGCGCGCCGCGCGCGCCGTGCCGCCCTGCGACGGATGGCCGCCGAATGCCGGGCGGAGACGATCGCGCTCGCTCACACCGAAAACGACCAAGCCGAAACTCTCCTCGATCGCTTGGGGCGGGGCGCGGGAATGGCCGGACTCGGGGCGATGGCCCGCCATCGCGACGGACTTTGGCGGCCTTTGCTGAGCACTCGCCGACGTGTGCTCCGAAACCTCTTGCACGACGCCGACCTGTCGTGGCGCGACGATCCCACCAATCTAGAGCGCACGGCGCTGAGAAACCGGATTCGGCACGATCTTCTTCCCGTCGTCGAAGAGATTCTCGGTGAGCGAGCGATCACTTCGCTCGCTCGTGCCGCCGCCGTTTCCGCCGACGATGAAACCCTACTCAGCGACGAATCCCGTAATGCCGCTCGGAAAATCGTCAGCCGACCGGAGGAACGATGTGTTCTTCTCGAGCGTAAACCTCTGCTCGGCCTGCCTCCCTCGCTGATCCGCCGCATCCTCAGAGATGCCTTCGCCGGCCTCGCAGATCACGGCACGAGCTTGAATGCCAAGCACCTCGAAGCCCTCGAATCGCTCCTCCGGGCCGACGGCCCGGGAACCCACCTCGATCTTCCATCGAGGATCTCCGCGAGCCGGCGAGGCAGCCGTTTGCGACTGACCCGAAGCACGACGAGCCCATCCGAAAGCGGCTAGCAGCCTGCCCTGCTCCGCCACGAAGCTCGACTCCTTTCTCTCAAAGAGATCGCGGAAGTCTCCCTGAAGCAGGCCCTCGTCGGCTTGCCGCCCGGACTGATTCCCCGCATCCTGCGGGATGCCTTCTTCAACCTCGCAGATCACGGTGCAAGTCGGAGCGCATGGAGCGCCTGCGCTGGGAAAACGCGATTCGGAACGATTGAGGAAAGAGACGTGAGACCGCTTGCACCGGAAACGCTGATCGATACCGATGCGCTCGCCGAGCGCATCGGTGAAATGGCCGACGACATCGCGCGCGACACCCCAGAAGATGCGGAACTCGCCGTACTCATCGTGCTCAAAGGAGCTTTCGTCTTCGGCGCCGACCTTCTGCGACGAATCGATCGACGAACCCGCATCGGCTTTCTGGAGACGCACAAGGACCCGGAGCGTCCGGGCCGAACCGATTTCGTTCTGACCCATCCTTTTTCGATCGAAAATTCCGACCTGCTGATCGTCGAAGACATTCTCGACTCCGGCGTCACGCTGCGGCAACTTCAGCAACGCCTGCGCGCTCGTCGGCCCAAACGACTGCGAACGGCGGTCTTGCTGGATAAAACGGCGCGTCGCACGGTCGATGTGCCGGTCGAGTACATCGGCTTCGAGATCCCCGACCGCTGGGTCGTCGGCTTCGGTCTCGACGACGAAGAGGCCTATCGAAACTTGCCTTTTGTCGGATGGGTGGAACAATCTCCGAATCAGGGGAGTTGAAGCTGTTCGTGGCGGGGGATAAGTCGGGACCTTACAATGAAAAAGGGTGAAACAGCGCGAAGGCCTGCGCGGTCCTTGCTCCCGTGAGCGGACTCGAAAAATCCATCAGGTCGGCGTGAAATCACCGGAGGCGATACGTGAATCAGCACCTCAAGACGATCATGGTCTGGATCGTCATCTTGCTCGTCCTGTTGTTCATCATCAAGCTCTTCTCCGAGCGGCAAAACCGCGCCACGGAGTTGAGCGAGACCGAATTCTACCAGCATCTCTACGAGGAAGACGGAGCGAGCAGAATCGCGGAGATCGACGTCACGGGCGACAGCTTCGGCTACAGAATCAGCGGAAAGCTCGAAGACGGCGAATCCTTCACCGCCTATCTCCTCAAAACCGACGATCTTCCCGAGAGGCTGCGCAAAGAAGGAGTGGAGTTCAGCGTCGAGCCTCCACCGAACAACACCTTCATGTTGAGCTTGCTGACCTGGGCTCCCGTCTTGTTGGTCATCGGGGTCTGGGTCTTCTTCATGCGACAGATGCAGACGGGGGGCAACAAAGCGCTTTCTTTCGGCAAGTCGCGGGCGAAGCTGCTGACTCCACAGGGAAAGAAGGTGACCTTCAAGGACGTCGCCGGCTGCGAAGAAGCCAAGCAAGAACTCGAAGAGATCATCGACTTTCTCAAAGATCCCCAGCGCTTCCAGCGCCTCGGCGGCAAGATCCCCAAGGGCGTGCTCTTGATGGGTCCTCCGGGAACCGGCAAAACCCTGCTCGCCCGGGCCATCGCCGGCGAGGCCGGAGTGCCGTTTTTCTCCATTTCCGGCTCCGATTTCGTGGAAATGTTCGTCGGAGTCGGCGCATCACGAGTGCGCGACCTTTTCGAGCAAGGCAAGAAAAATGCGCCCTGCATCGTCTTCATCGACGAGATCGATGCCGTCGGCCGCCATCGCGGAGCCGGTCTCGGCGGCGGCCACGACGAGCGCGAGCAAACGCTGAATCAGCTGCTGGTCGAGATGGACGGCTTCGAATCCAACGACGGCGTGATTCTGATCGCCGCGACCAATCGCCCCGACGTGCTCGATCCGGCACTGCTGCGCCCCGGTCGTTTCGACCGTCGAGTCGTCGTCGGACGTCCCGACGTGCGCGGCCGCGAGCAGATCCTTCGCGTTCATACGCGGCGTATCCCGCTCGGCGAGGTCGATCTTTCGGTGATCGCACGCGGCACACCGGGCTTTTCGGGTGCCGATCTCGCCAATCTCGTCAACGAAGCGGCACTTCATGCGGCGCGCATCGCACGCAAGAAGGTAGAAGCCGCCGACTTCGAGATCGCCAAAGACAAAGTGCTGATGGGCGCCGAGCGCCGCAGTCTTTTCATCACGGATGAAGAAAAGCGCAATACCGCCTACCACGAAGGCGGGCACGCGCTCGTCGCCTACCTCGAACCTCACGCCGACCCCCTGCACAAGGTGACGATCATTCCGCGCGGCATGGCGCTCGGTTTGACCATGCAACTCCCCGAAACCGACAAGCACACCTACACCGAGAACTACCTCGGTGCGACCCTCGCCGTGATGATGGGAGGCCGGGCTGCCGAAGAAATCTTCTTGCAGCAAAGAACCACCGGCGCCGGCAACGATATCGAGCGAGCCACCGACATGGCGCGTCGCATGGTCTGCGAATGGGGCATGTCGAACAAACTCGGCCCCCTGACCTTCGGCAAACGAGAAGAACAGGTTTTCCTCGGCCGAGACCTCGGCAAGCAGCAAGACTACTCCGAGCGCACCTCCGAAGAGATCGACGAAGAGGTGCGCAGCATCGTCAATGACGCCTATGCCAGAGCCTCGAAGCTGCTCGAGGACAACCGCGATGCGCTCGTCGCCATCGCGGAGGCCCTGCTCGAACGCGAGGCGCTCGACATCTCCGAGATCGAAATCCTCTTCAACGGCGGCGAACTCGCGCCCATGCCGAGCGCCGACGAAGACGACGGCATGCCGGAAGACACGGAGACCGACACCGAAGGTTCACCCACTTCCGACGACGGGGGGCAAGATCCCATCATCGGCGGCCCCATCGAACAGCCGAGCTGATCATGCTCGGCAGTCTCATCGAGCTATTGGGATGGGATAAGATACTCGATCCCCTCGACGTGCTCGATATTCTGCTGCTGTGGTTCGTCGTCTATCAGGTCCTTCTACTGATCCGTCGTACGCGCGCGGTTCAGATGATCTATGGAATGATCGCGGTGATCTTCCTTTGGGTTGCCACCGCCCCCGGTTGGATTTTCCCGCTCAAAGCCGTGCACTGGGTCTTGGGCTATCTCTTGCTCTACGGACCGTTCGCCCTGATCGTGCTTTTTCAATCTCCGATCCGGCAAACGCTCGCTCATTTCGGCCGATATCCCTTCGGAAAATTTCGCTCGGTCGATTCGCGGCGCGAACTGATCGAAGAGATCGCGCTCGCCGCCACCGCCATGGGATCGCGCCGCATCGGCGCGCTGATCGTGCTCGAACGCGTGCACGGATTGAGGAACTACATCGAGACGGGCATCGAAATGGACGCCGTCGTCTCCTACGACCTGCTGATCAACGTCTTCACGCCACGCACGCCTCTTCATGACGGCGCGGTGATCATCAGCAACGGGCGCATTCAAGCCGCAAGCTGTTTCCTACCGCTTTCGACCGATCCTTATATCTCTCGACAGTTCGGCACCCGACACCGCGCCGCGATCGGCCTGAGCCAGGAGACCGACGCGATCGTCATCGTCGTCAGCGAAGAGCGCGGAAGCGTTTCGGTCGCCATGGACGGCGCTTTGCACCAAGATCTCGACACGCGATCCACGCAAGCCTTTCTCGAGCAAAACCTCGGCATCGACCGCCCATCGGGTCTCGCTTGGTCGGGTTGGCTAGGACGCCGAGGAAGTACGAACACCAAGGAAAGCGGCTCGAAAAACGCCGTCGAAACAGCGCGACCGTGAGGCGCTGCGGGAACGAGTGGTGAAAGATTTCATCAGGCGCAATTGGGGACTCAAGCTCTTGTCCTTCGGACTTGCGTACATGCTTTGGGTCTTCGTCGTCTCGCAAGCGGCGATTCCGAAAGACATCGAGGTCGCCATCACCTTCGAGGTGGACGATCAAATGATGGTCGTCGACCACTCGCCGCAGAAAATCCGGCTCCGCCTGACGGGCGACAGCCAGTCGCACCTGCGCACGGATCCCGAACGAGTCCATGCCAGTATCGACCTGCACGGCATGCAGCCGGGAACCCATTCGGTGACCATGCAGAGGAGTTTCATCCGCGAGGTCTACGGCGGACTCGACATCGATATCTTCGACAACACCATCGAAGTGACGCTCGAACGCAAGCAAGATCGAGACATACGCGTGCACGTCGTTCACCACAACCCTCCGCGCGAGGGGTATCGACTCGTTTCCGCGAAGAGTCAACC
The DNA here is from genome assembly GCA_027021395.1 of Acidobacteriota bacterium. Taxonomy (GTDB): domain Bacteria; phylum Acidobacteriota; class Polarisedimenticolia; order J045; family J045; genus JALUUK01. Next base: position 21,153 of record JALUUK010000653.1, on the reverse strand, counting down.
GCCGGTCATTCAGATCAGCGGCCCCGAAAGCGTGGTCTCTGCGCTCGAGGAGATCAAAACCGAGTCGGTGGACCTCGACGGACGCCGCCGATCGTTTTCTAAAGAACTTGCGCTCGCAGCGCCGGGCCAGGGCACGCGCCTTTCCCAGCCGACGGTGAAGGTGCGCTTCGAGATCGAGGAGATTCTCGAGCAGATCTCCTTGGAAATCCCGGTCGTGATGACCGAAGATGGCTACGTCGCCGATCCGCAGACGATCCGGGTCGTTCTCGAAGCTCCTCCGGCGGTGATTCCGCTGCTCGGCGAGAATCTGCGCGCCCTCGTCTCGGTGGCGCAGTGGTCTCCGGATGATCCGGGAGTGCTGCCGGCCCTAGACCGCGGCGAAATCGAAGAGGACGATTTCAAGAAGATCCGAGTCGTTTCTTTCGACCCCCCACTCGTCAAACCCCTAGAGCAGGAGCGTTGATTCGATGAGAAAACTCTTTGGTACCGATGGCATGCGCGGCGTGGCGGGGGAAAAGCCCCTCGACAAGGACACGCTCTATCGACTCGGGCGTGCGCTCACCACCGAGTTACGCGTCTCGGGCCTTGGTGAAAAACCGCAGATCTGCCTCGGGCTCGACACCAGAGAATCTTGCCACTGGATTTCGGCGAGCCTCGCGCACGGCATCGCCGATGGCGGGGGCGAGCCGGTGCATGCCGGCGTGCTTCCCACTCCCGCTCTTGCGCTCCTCACGCGTGAGGGCGATTGCGCCGCGGGAATGATGATCTCCGCATCGCACAATCCGTACCTCGACAACGGTGTCAAGATCTTCGACGGCAACGGTAAGAAGTTGTCGGACGCCGCGGAACTCGCGATCGAGCAACGCATCGAAAGCGAACCGGGAAGCGACCACCCGGGACCGGAAGGTGTGCACGATGAAAAGCGATTGCACGAGAGCTATCTCGGCTTTCTCGATCGCTGCATGAACGGATGCCGCCTCGACGGCTTGAAGGTCGTTCTCGACTGCGCGCACGGTGCCGCATTCGAGGTCGGCCCCGAGGCCTTCCGCAATGCGGGCGCCGAAGTCGTCGTCGTCGGAAACCAGCCCAACGGACGCAACATCAATGACGGCTTCGGCTCTCTTCATCCGGAGGTCGCTGCTCGCATCGTTCGCGACCAGGGCGCCGACTTCGGCTTTTCATTCGACGGCGATGCCGACCGTTGCATCGCGACCTCGGCATCCGGTCGGATGCTCGACGGGGATTTCTTTCTCTACTACGTCGGACGCGCGCTGCACGGCGAGGGCCGGCTACCCAAGAGCACCGTCGTGGCGACGGTGATGAGCAACCTCGGCCTTCAAAAAGCGCTCGAGACGAAGGGCATTTCGATGCTGCGCACGCCCGTAGGCGACCGCTATGTTCTCGAGGCCATGGATCAATACGGCTACTCGCTCGGTGGAGAGCAGAGCGGGCATGTCATCTTGATGGACTACGCTCCTACGGGAGACGGCGTGCTCTCCGCGCTGACTCTCGCTCGGGTCTGGCGCGAAGGTGCCGGCGATCTCGACGCGACGCTCGAGGAAATTCCGCACTTCCCGCAGCGTTTGATCAATATCAAGGTTCACTCGAAGCCGGCCATCGAAGAAAATCCGCGTCTACTCGAAGCCGTGCGCACCGCCGAAAGCGAGATGGGCGAGGACGGGCGCGTCGTCGTGCGCTACTCCGGCACGGAGCCCAAAGCCCGTGTCATGATCGAAGGCGTCGACCAAGATCAGGTCGAGCGTCTAGCCGAAGAAGTCGCCCAACGTTTCCGTGACGAGATCGGCGTTTGCTGAGCGATTCCGTTCGTTTCCACGACCCGATCCGAGCTAGAATCTCCTAGCGCTCATGGAGACTCTGCATGGTTCGCCTCTCGGTCAACATCGATCATGTCGCAACCCTTCGCCAAGCTCGGCAGGCTGCGGAACCCGACCCGGTCGCCGCAGCGGTCCTCGCAGAACTCGCGGGCGCGCGCGGCATCACCTGCCACATCCGCGGCGATCGCCGGCACATCCAAGATCAAGACCTACGCCGACTTCAAGAGGTCGTAACGACCCACCTGAATGTGGAGATGGCGGCTACGGCGCCGATGCTGCGCATCGCGCGCGAGTACCGCCCCGATCTCGTCACCTTGGTCCCGGAAGAACCCGGCGAAATCACCACCACGGGCGGCATCGATGCCGCCAAACACTTCACGCGCCTAAAGCGCCATGTGCAAGCCCTCAAGAAATCCAAGATCAACGTCAGCCTTTTCGTCGATCCGCACTCATCGCAGATCGCTGCGGCCGCCAAGCTCGGTGTCGGCATGATCGAGCTGAACACCAACGCATTCGCCGAAGCGAGGAGCGAGCGCACTCAGGCCCGCGCCTTCGATGCCTTGGTCTCGGCAGCACAGCAGGCGGGAGATCTCGGCCTGCTCGTCGCAGCCGGCCACGGCCTGAGCGTAAGAAACGTGACCCCGATCGCCGATATTCCGGAAGTCGTCGAGTTGAACATCGGCCACTCGATCATCTCGAGAGCCGTCCTGATCGGGCTCGAGCGAGCCATCGTCGAGATTCTCGATGCCATCGGCGTCTAAGCGGCGCGATTTCATCCCTTCCCTGATTTGCCGCAACGCGGCAAGGCTGAATGCCGACTACCGAACGCCGTTTGTCGATCGGAATCGCGCAAACCCCTCGACAATGCCCCGGCATCTCGGATACCCTGCACGCTCGCCGCAAGTGATCGAGACGATATCGAGACGAATCGAGACGATCCGGCGGTTGAAGCGTTGTTGAGGCAGAAGAGGAAATGAGCGACCCAGCAGTCGAGGAGGAAGACATGATTCGCAAGCTATCGATCATCCCGTTCACGCTCTTGGCCGTCCTGTGCTCGAGCCTTTGGTTCGCATCGGCCCAAAGCACCGGACGCATCGTCGGCCAAGTCACCGACGCCGACGATGAGGGCATTGGCGGAGTCGCCGTCGTGATCGCCGAAACGCGCTCCGTGGAGATCACGGATCGAGACGGACGCTATCGCTTCGATCGCATCCCGCCCGGAACCTACACGTTATCTTTCACTCTCGGTGACAACACCGGTGCGAAATCAGGCGTGCAAGTGACCGCCGGTTCGACGACGACCGCGGACCTCTCCGTGGATTGGGACTTCAACTATCTCGAAACCGTCACCGTCTTCTCGGCATCGAGGCGCCGCGAGCGAGTCGTCGATGCTCCCGCCGCCGTCACCGTCATCACGGAAGAAAAGATCGAACAGCAAGCGGCCCACGGCCAAGTTCCCAAGCTGCTCGAGTTCACTCCGGGCGTCGAAGTCACTCAAAGCGGCGTCTATGACTACAACTTCAATACGCGCGGCTTCAACTCTTCGCTGAATCGGCGCGTGGCGACATTGATCGATGGACGCGATCCCTCGGTTCCCTTCCTCGGAGCCCAAGAGTGGGCGGCGATCTCCTTCCCGCTCGATGATCTTGCCAATGTCGAGTTGCTTCGCGGCCCGAGTGCAGCGCTCTACGGCGCCAACGCATCGAGCGGCGTGCTGAACATGACGACCAAGGCCCCGCGAGATTCTCTCGGCGGCACGGTGCGATTCAGCGGCGGCGAGTTGAACACCTTCAACACCGACTTCCGCTGGGCCACCGAACTCGGCGGCGACTGGTATCTCAAGATCGTCGGCGGATCACGAGACAGCGGCGATTTCACCGTCTCGCGCAACGGCAAAGCCGAATATGCCGTGCCCTGCGATCGAGATGCAGGTATCGTGACCAACTGCCTCCCCCAAGAGCGCGTCCCGCTAGATCCCGAAAACGACAATCAGATTCGCTTCGGCAGCCTGCGGCTGGACAAATACATCGGCAACGACGGCCTGCTCACCGTCGAAGGCGGTCTCGCCTCCGTGGTCGGTCCCGTCTTCCAAACCGGTATCGGTCGTGTGCAACTCGTCGACATCGAACGCCCTTGGGCGCGCGCCAACTACTCGACACGGCACTGGAATTTCCTCGCGTACTACACCGGCCGTGATGCTCCTAGGCAAACGGCTCTCGGTCCGGGCAACAACCTCTCTCTGGACACCGAAAAGCTGCAGTTCGAAGTTCAGACCAACTGGGATCTCGCCGGCGACCGCGGACGCATCGTCTTCGGCGCGTCCTACGGCACGGAAGACATCAACTCGCTCGACAAGACCACCGGCCGGCAGACCTTGATCTTCGCGCCGGTCGACAATGTCAAGACCGCGCTCTTCGGGCAATTCGACTGGAAATTCACCGACAAGGTCAAGTTCGTTCTCGCGAGCCGTTTCGATACTTCCGATCTTCACACCGACCAGTTCTCTCCCAAAGCTTCGCTGGTTTTCTCACCGAACGACAACCACACCATTCGCCTGACCTACAATGAAGCCTTCCAGGTCGCCAATTATTCCGAGTTCTTCCTTCAAGCCGACGTGGCTGCGCCGGTCGACCTTAGAGCCATCGAAGCCGGTTTCTGTACACCCTTCGGTGTCGACTGCGGTTTCGGCTCACCCACACGCATCTTGGCGCTCGGAAACGAGGATCTCGACGTCGAAACCGTCAAGACCTACGAAATCGGCTGGAGCGGTATCTTCGCCGGCAAGGCCTTCGTCACCGCGGAATACTACTTCTCTCAGAACTCCAACTTCATCACCGACCTGATCCCGCAGCTCGGGACGGCGCTCGGTCGAGTGAACCCCAACTTCGGCCCTTACACCCCGCCGTCGGATCTGCCGGACCCGGTCGCGGCCGCCATGGTCTCCACCCTTCAAGGCGCGCTCGGTCCCACCTACGGCATCCTTTCCAACAACGTGGACGGAACGCCGATCTTCGCCGCCGTTTCTTATGCAAACTTCGGTGACGTCGATACTCAGGGAATCGACTTCGGTTTGAACTACTACATCGACCGCCATTGGTCTTGGCAGCTTTCCTACTCTTGGTTCGATTTCGACATCAAGAGTGCGCTCCCCGGGTTCGAGAATATTCTCCTGCCCAACTCTCCGGAAAACAGAGTCAGCGCGGGATTCGCTTACGACGGCCCCGCTTGGGATCTGAGCTTCAGCGGCCGCTGGGTGGATGACTTCCTTTGGTACGTCGGACCGTTCCAAGGCGTCGTCGAGAGCTATACCACCTTCGATCTCAATACCAACTTCGACGTGAACGATCGCTGGTCCATCGGACTGAACGTCGCCAACATCTTCGACGACGCCCATTGGGAGTCCTTCGGCGGCGACATCCTCGGACGTCGCGCCATCGCGCACGTGGCCTTCGACTGGGAGTAGAGCCGCAGAAAAGAAACGACCTCGGAGGGCAGGCCGTCGCGGCCTGCCCTCTTTGTCTCGACGCGGAAGGAGAATGCGAGATGGCGGCATACGACGACTCCGGTATCGCATCCATACCCGGGGTGTGTGAGGTCTCCTACTGGGGCGATCCGACCGCCTCGCGGCAAGTGCTCATCGAAGTCCCTCACGGGGCCACGCAAAAGGAGCACTATGACCTGCTGCGCGCTCGGCTCACGAGCCCGATCGACGCCGATATGATCGACTTCTTCTTCGTCAACACCGATTTTGCGGCTCCCGAATGCGCTGCGGCGACCGCAGGCCGGCTCACAACAGAAGGAGCCGCCGTTCTTCTCGTCCGCTCTTTGATCCCGAGAACCTTCATCGACTGCAACCGACGAAGCGCTGCCGATGCATCCTCGGCGACCCGAAGCGAGATGACCCCGCTGATTCCCTCCTACATCACCGCAGATGAGGACAGATGCCTGCTGCTCGGGATGCACGCGACCTATCGAGACACCGTCCGGCGCGCCTTCGACCGAATCGTGGGCGCCGGAGGATCGGCGCTGATCCTCCATACTTACGCACCGCGCTCGATCGATGTCTCGGTCGACGAGTCGATCGTCGAAGCCCTTCATCGAGCCTACGAGCCCGCAGTTTATGCGGGATGGCCGGAACGACCCGAGGTGGACATGATCACCGAAGCCGGCGACGGGACGATGCTGGCCTCACCGGCATTGGCCTCGGCGATGCAGCGCGAACTCGAGGCTGCGGGCTTCGAGGTCCGCCGAAACGCAACCTATCGGCTCTTCCCTTCGACGGCGGCCTACGAGCATTGCTCGCGATACCCCGGGCGAGTCCTCTGCATCGAATTCAGCCGGGGCAAGCTGGCCGATCCCTTCATTCCCTTTTCGGCGATGAAGGTTTGCGAAACTCAGGTCGATAGGGCCGCGAGCGCGATGGCCCGTGCGTTCCTCTTGCAAAACGCGACGAAGGAAAAGATATAATCCCGCACGTCAGCATCCGTGGAGACAGCGATGGAGCACCAAGTCAGCTTCGATCTTCTACGAGCCGCCGCTCGCAAAGCCCCCTCATCCGTCGCCACGCGACACAAGGTCGATGGCGTCTGGCAAGACACGAAGTGGAAACAACTCGAATCATCCTGCAAGCAAGTCGCCCGCGCATTGCTCGCACTCGGCGTCGAGCCTGAAGAGCGTGTCGGCATCATCAGCCAGACACGCATCGAATGGACGCTTTGTGACTTCGGCATCGGCGCTTGCGGCGCGATGACGCTGGGCATCTACCCCTCGAATCTCGCAGACGATTGCGCCTACATCCTCGAATACTGCGATACGCGGGTGCTCTTCGTAGAAAACGAAGAACAACTGGTGAAGATTCTCAGCGTACGCGGGCGACTCCCTGCGCTCGGCTGCCTGATTCTCTTCGATGGATCCGCACGCCCCGAGCACGAAATCGGCGATCTGAAGGTGATGGGCTGGAGCGAGTTCTTGGATCTCGCATCCACGATCGAGGAAACGCGCTTTGAAAGACGCTTGGCCTCGGTGCATCCCGAAGATGCCGCCTCGCTCGTCTGCACTTCCGGTACGACCGGGCTCCCGAAGATGGCGATCTTGACGCATAAGAGCCTGCTCTTCGCCTCCTGGTCCTGCTCTCAGCGTTTCGGTATTCGGGTAGGCGACGAGACGCTGCTCTTCCTGCCGCTAGCGCATGTCTTCGCCCGCCTGATGGTCTATGCAGCCTTCGACAACATGGCCACCGTGGCTTATGCGGAGAGTTTCGACAAGATCGGCGAGAACTTGCGCGAAACGAGACCGCATTTCATCGCCAGCGTCCCGCGTGTCTTCGAAAAGATCCGCGAGAAGATCTTCGACGGCAAGGCGAAACTGCCCCCCAAGAAGCAACGGATCTTCGATTGGGCGCTACGTGTCGGTACCGAGCGCAGCATTCTCGAAGAGCAAGGCAAGCGCGTCCCTCTCGGCTTGCGCCTGAAGCATGCGGTGGCGGAACGTCTGATCTTCCGCAAGATTCGTGAGCACCTCGGCGGGCGCATGACGTGGGCCATCTCGGGTGCCGCGCCTCTCGACCCGGAGGTCGCGCGTTTCTTCCATGCCTGCGGTCTCTTGATTCTCGAGGGCATCGGCATGACCGAGAACTCTTCCTTCAGCAACATCAACACGAAAGAAAAGTTCAAGTTCGGGACGGTCGGCCCCACCGGACCGGGCATCGAGATGAAGGTGGCCGAAGACGGCGAAGTTCTCTTTCGCGGCGACAACATCATGAAGGGCTATTTCAAGAATCCGGAAGCCACGGCCGAAACCATCGATGAAGACGGCTGGCTGCATACCGGAGATATCGGCGAGATCGACGAAGACGGTTACTTGAAGATCACGGACCGCAAGAAAGACCTGATCGTCACCGCCGGCGGAAAGAATATCGCACCGCAACGCATCGAGAGGATCGTACGCTCCTCTCGATATATTTCTCAAGTCGTGGCCTTCGGCGACAAGAAGAAGTTCATCTCCGCTCTGATCACACTCGATGGAATCACCATCTCCGAGTGGGCGACCGCCGAGAATCTCGACGCCACCGACATGAAGGCCCTTGCGCGCGACTCACGAGTTCGAGACCTCATCGCCCGGGAAGTCGAGCAGCAGAACCAGAAGCTCGCGTCCTACGAACAAGTGAAGAAGTTCCATATTCTCGAAGAAGACCTCTCCATCGACGGCGGCGAACTCACCCCGACTTTGAAAATCAAACGTCGGGTGGTGAAGGAAAAGCACGGCCACCATATCGACGCGCTCTATTCCTGAAGGTGAAAAGCTCGTTTCGCACTCGAGTGGAGAACTTAAGGCTCCACCTCGATGCGGGCTTGTCTGGTGGAATAATCTGGTCAATTGACTTAGAATTTGGCCATGCGGTCAGATTCCAACCCGAACGCCCAGAAAAAGCCCAGCTTCATCGAGGAAGCCCGGCGGCGCCAGATCATCGAAACGGCGATAGAAACCATTGCAGACAAAGGCTTTACTCACGCGAGCCTGGCTGAGATCGCCCGCAATGCCGGCATTTCCAAGGGTGTGATCTCCTATCATTTCACCAACAAAGAAGAGCTGATCGAAGAGATCCTGCTGCGGCTCGTGCGCGAACCGGCCGCTTTCGTCAAGCCGCGGGTCGATGCCGCGCAGGGCGCGCGCAAGAAGCTCGAAGCCTACGTCACGGCGAATATCGAATTCATGCGCTCGAACCGTAAGGGCTATGTCGCCTTCGTCGATCTCTGGGGCAGCACGGGGGCATCCGATCACCGGCAGCGTTTCAAGACCGATGCTTACGAGCCGAGTCGCCGCTACATCACCCGCATCATCGAAAACGGCCTCGAAAGCGGTGAAGTGCAGCCCGGGACGAAGGGCCGGCCGGACGCACGCGCGATGGCTTCGGTGATTCAGTCGATGCTCGACGGCCTGATGCTGCATTGGGTCTTCGACCCCACCGGAGTCGATCTCGAAAAGTGCCGCGAGACGCTGCTGGCCATGATGGCGCATTTTTTCCAAGAAGGAGAAGCGAAATGAGTTCAGAGCGCCTCGTCATCGTCGATGGTGTGCGCACGCCTTTTGCCAAGATGGGCACGGCTTTCGCCGACATCGGGGCCGAAGAACTCGGCCGCTTGGCCGTCAGCGGACTTCTGACTCGGACCGGCCTCGACCCGGAAACGGTCGACGAAGTCATCTTCGGCTGCGTCGCCCAACCGGCGGATGCCGCCAACGTGGCGCGGGTCATCGCGCTCAAGGCCGGTATACCCGAACGGGTTCCCGCCTTCACGGTTCACCGCAATTGCGCCTCGGGCTGTGAAGCGATCACTCAAGCTTTCGAGAAGATCAGCGCCGGGCGCGGTGAGGTCTTCATCGTCGGTGGAACGGAGAACATGAGCCGAGTCCCCCTGCTCTATCGCGAGCGGGCCAAGGCGAAGTTCATGCGCCTTTCGCGCGCCAAATCCTTCGGCCAGAAGCTGGGAACTTTCCTTTCGTTCCGGCCGTCGGATTTTCTCGATCCCGTCGTCGGGCTTCGGCTCGGCCTCGAAGACCCCGTTTCCGGGCTGAACATGGGACAAACCGCCGAACTCATCGGTAGAGAAGCCGGTGTCACGCGCCGGATGCAGGACGCCTTCTCGGCCGCTTCGCACCTTCGGGCCTTGGCCGCGCGAGAACGTCTCGCCGAAGAGATCATTCCCGTTCATCTCGATCCGGCTCGCAGGAAGATCATCGACGAGGACAACGGACCGCGGGACGATGCCACACCGGAGCGGCTAGCCCGCCTTCGGACCGTCTTCGAAAAGAAGACCGGCACCGTGACGGCGGGAAACTCCTCGCAGATCACCGACGGCGCCGTTGCTCTGCTCGTCATGAGCGAATCGAGAGCGCAAAAGGAAGGGCGCGAGTGTCTCGGCGTGCTGGAAGGCTATGCCTACGCGGGCTGCGATCCCGCCCGCATGGGACTCGGTCCGGTGCACGCCATCCATGAAGCAGAAAAGCGCACCGGTCTCGCAATCGGCGATGCCGATCTCGTCGAGATCAACGAGGCCTTCGCCGCGCAGGTCCTTGCCGTCATCGAGAGCGCAAAATCCGCCGAGTACTGCTCGCAACATCTCGGACGCTCGGCCCCATTGGGCGAGATCGACCCGAACAAGCTCAATGTCAACGGAGGCGCCATCGCGCTCGGCCATCCTGTCGGAGTCACCGGAGCGCGACTGGTCTTGACATCACTCAAAGAACTCGGCCGGCGCGGGGGAGGACGTGCGCTGGTCACGCTCTGCGTTGGAGGCGGCCAGGGAGCCGCGCTCTGGCTGAAGGGAGCCTGAAGATGAGTTCATCGATCCGCACCCTTCGACACGACGACGGCTTGTACCAAGTCACCTTCGACAAGCCGGGTTCCACCGCAAATGTCTTCGATCAGAAAACGATGCAGGAACTCGGCGAAATCGTCGATCGGATCGCCGCCGACGGCACGGCGAAGGGCGTGCTCTTCGACTCCGCCAAGCCGAGCATCTTCGTCGCCGGCGCGGATATCAGCGAATTCGACGAAAATCTCGGAGAAGACGAAATCCGCACCCTCGTACGCCGCGGACAGCGCGTCTTTTCCAAGATCGCCGCTCTGGACATACCGACCTTCGCGGCCATCCATGGCGCAGCGCTCGGAGGCGGCTGCGAACTGGCCCTCGCCTGCGATCAGCGCTTTGCATCCGACGATCGCTCGACCAAGATCGGCCTTCCCGAAGTCATGCTGGGCATTCTCCCCGCATGGGGAGGCACCACCCGGCTCCCGCGCTTGCTCGGCCTTCCGAGCGCTTTGGGAATGATCCTTGCGGGCAAGACGTGGCCGGCCCGCAAAGCCCAAAAGGCCGGACTCGTCGATCGCATCGTCCCGCGAGAACATATGCTGCGTATCGCGCGGGAAAGTCTCGGCAAGGAGGCCCCGCGTCGAAAAGGGCACCGGCTGACGAACAATCGCCTCGCCGCTTCGCTGATCGCCCGCAAAGCGAGATCCGGTGTGCTCAGCAAGACGGGAGGGCACTATCCCGCACCGCTGGCCGCGCTCGACGTGGCCGTCCGTGGACTTTCCCTCGACATCGAGCGTTCGCTCGAGCTGGAAGTCGAAGCCATCTTGGACTTGGTTCGCGGGCCCGTCAGTCGAAACCTCGTCCGCGTTTTCATGCTGCAAGAGCGCGCCAAGCGCCTGCGTATCGAAGAAGGGATCGAGCCGACATCGCCTCGCTGGATCGCCGTCATCGGCGCCGGCGTCATGGGCGCGGGCATCGTGCAATGGTCGGCTGCACGCGGACATCAAGTCGTCATGCAAGACATCAACGAACAGGCCGTCGCCGCAGGCTTGGCCTTGACCAACAAATTGACGCGGAACGCGGAAAAGAGACGCATCTTCACCCGAGTCGAAGCGCAGCGAGTCAGAGACCGTATTCATCCGACTTCGCGAACCGACGGTTTGCAGATGGCCGACCTCGTCGTCGAGGCCGCTGCCGAGAAGCTCGAAGTCAAGCATGCCATCTTCGAAAGCCTCGAATCGAGAACTCGCAGCGATGCGATACTCGCGACGAACACATCCTCGCTCTCCATCGATGCGATCGCAGCAAGAATGCAGCATCCCGAGCGATTTCTGGGGCTGCACTTCTTCAATCCCGTGCACAAGATGCAACTCGTCGAAGTCGTGGTCGGAGCGCGCACTTCGAAGCGGGTTCTGCACGACGCCGTTTCGTGGGTGCAGAAGATCGGCAAGCTGCCGGTCGTCGTCAAAGACAGCCCCGGCTTCCTGGTCAATCGCATTCTGCTTCCTTATTTGATCGAGGCCGGGCTGCTCTTTTCCGAAGGTGCGCCCATCGAAGATCTCGATCGCGCCATGAAATCCTTCGGTATGCCCATGGGCCCGATGCGGCTGATCGACGAGGTCGGCCTCGATGTCGCACAGCATGCGGCGGCGGGGATGGAGTCGATCTTCGACGGTCGAATTCCTCAGCCGGCCATCATCTATACCATGGTCGAGCGCGGCTTTCTCGGCAGAAAAAGTGGTGCCGGGTTCTACACATATGAAGACGGTTCCTCAGGCAAAGAAGTTCATCGAGAAGCCGCGGACTTCGTGAAAGACGGGCCCGCACGTCATCTCGACGCCGAAACCCTGAGCACACGCATGGTTCTGCCGATGATCAACGAAGCCGCCCGCTGCCTGGAAGAAGGCCTAGTCGAAGCTCCGGAGGACGTCGACCTAGCCATGGTGATGGGAACGGGATTTGCGCCCTTCCGCGGCGGACCGCTGCGCTGGGCGGACTCCCTTTCCTTGGCGGAAGTCGTCTCACAGATGCAACGGCTGGCCAAGGAGGTCGATCAGCGCTTTGCTCCCTGCGCCTTGATCTCGGAGATGGCCGGCAAGAAGTTGTCCTTTTACGACCGCGGCGGGAACGCCGTGACGAAGGAAGAATCCCATGAGCATTCATGAACCCAAGACGAACGTCTCCGAACAGCAAGAAGAGGTCATCGACACCTCCGGTATGTCCGAGGGAAAGCGTGATGCGTTGGAAATGGCCGAATCCGCCCGCGAAAGCTTCTGGGAATATCCCACCTTCGCCGGCGGTTTGTTCATGGGAAAGATCGATTGGGACCTGATCCACCCCTTCCCCTCGAAAAAGGAAGATTTCGACCCGCGGGGCGAAGACTTTCTCGAAAAGCTCGACCGCTTTTTGGAAGGCATCGATGCCGATGCCATCGACCGATCAGGGGAAATCCCCGAGGAGGTCATCGAGGGACTCGCGCAGCTCGGAGCCTTCGGCGTCAAGGTTCCCCGCGAGTACGGCGGGCTGGGCCTGTCACAGCAGTACTACTCCCGCGCCGCAATGCGCGTCGGCAGCGCGTGCTCGAACCTGACGGCGCTGTTCTCCGCACATCAATCGATCGGCGTGCCGCAGCCCCTGCTGGTCTTTGGTACCGAAGAGCAAAAGAAGAAATTCCTTCCGCGGATCGCCGGCGGCGAGATCTCCGCCTTCGCCTTGACCGAAGAGGGCGTGGGATCCGACCCAGCGATGATGCTCACCTCCGCCGAACCGAGCGATGACGGCAAGAACTTCATCATCAACGGCAAGAAGATCTGGTGCACCAACGGTACGCGCGCGGGATTGCTGGTCGTGATGGCCAAGACCCCACCGAAGGAAATACGCGGCAGAATGCGCGATCAGGTCACGGCATTCATCGTGGACACCAAGACGCCGGGTGTCACGGTCACGCATCGCTGCCATTTCATGGGACTGCGCGCACTCCTCAACGCGGTCATCGAATTCAAGGACGTGGTCGTTCCGCGAGAGAACATCATCGCTGGAGAGGGTCAAGGCTTGCGTGTCGCGTTGACCACACTCAACACCGGACGCATCACGCTTCCGGCGGCCTGCGTGGGAGGAATGAAGGTTTGTCTCGACACGGCCGTCGAGTGGTCCAACGAGCGTGTGCAGTGGGGCGCCCCTGTCGGTCAACACGGCGCGATCGCCGATAAGATCGCACGGATCACCGCAGAGATCTTCGCCACCGAGGCGATGACGATGACGACCTCCGCGCTCGTCGACCGCAAGAAGAGCGACATACGGCTCGAGGCCGCCATGGCCAAGATGCTCGGCACCGAAGCCGGCTGGCGCGCCGTAGACGAGACGCTGCAAATCCTCGGCGGACGCGGCTACGAAACCGACGAGTCGCTGCGTGCTCGAGGGGAAAAGCCTCGCGGCGTCGAACGCTTCCTGCGCGATGCACGCATCAATACGATCTTCGAAGGATCGAGCGAAATCATGCGGCTGTTCATCGCCCGCGAAGCGCTCGATCCACACCTGCGGGCAGCCGGCGATGCCATCAACACCCGCTATCCGATGGGCCGACGCATCAAGGGTGCAGTGAAGGCGGCTCTGTTCTATGCGCGCTGGTATCCGCGACAGTGGATTCCTCTCGGCGGCGCACCGAAAGCGCGAATGCATCCGGCACTAGCGAAGCATTGTCGATTCGTCACCCGCTACAGCCGGCGCCTCGCCCGCGGCCTCTTCCACTCCATGGTCCGTTTCGGCCCGAAGCTGGAACAGCAACAGGTGCTTCTTGCGCGCTATGTGGAAATCGGTGCCGAACTCTTCGCTCAAGCTGCGAGTTGCTCTTACGCACAGGCCGAGATCGATGCCGACCCGAGCGCGGCCGAGGGCATCCTCCCGGTCGTCGATTTCTTCTGTCTCGAATCGCAACAGCGCATCAAGGATCGCTTCCGCGGCGTGCGCAAGAACTGCGATGCACGCGGTTACAAGCTGGCTCAACGGGTTCTTGGCGGAATGGACGCATGGCTGATCAAGGATCGCATTCGCCGCGTTCCTGACGACGGCGAGTAGAGAGAGCCGAGTCGAGAGGGTATCGTGCGATTCCGACGATGAAGAATCTTGACGCGAAGCTCGTCCTGATCACGGGAGCCGCGCGAGGCATCGGCCTTGCTCTCGCCCGCCGTTTCGCCGCGGAGGGTGCGGAAGTCCTGATCAGCGATCTCGATGAGGCGGCCCTTGCCGACGCCATCGAAAAGATCGCCCAGGATGGCGGACGTGCGCGGGCTTATGCTCTCGACGTCACCGATGCCACTGCGATCGCCGCCACGCGAAAAAGGATTCTCGAGGAGTGCGGCCCGATCGATCTCTTGGTCAACAATGCCGGCACCGTCTTCGGCGGCCCTTTTCTCGACGTCGATATCGATCGTCATCGCTCGACCTTCGAAATCAACCTCATCGCCCCCGTCATGATGACGCATGCCTTCCTGCCCGACCTGCTATCGCGCCCCGAAGCCCATATCGTCAACATCGCCAGCGCCTCCGGTTTGATCGGAATCCCCTTCGGCGCAAGCTACGCATCGAGCAAGTGGGGCCTGATCGGATGGTCCGAATCGCTGCGGCTCGAGATGAAACATTGGGGCAAGCCCCATCTCGGCGTAACGACCGTCTGTCCCTCCTATGTCTCCACCGGACTGTTCGAAGGCGCCAAGCCGCCGCTTCTGACCAAAATGCTCACTCCCGAACGCTTGGCGGAGATCACGGTGCGCGCCGTAGGACGCAAGAAAGCCTTCGTGCTCGCCCCTTGGCTGGTGCGGATCACACCGTTCTTGAAGGGGGTCCTACCCCGCCCGATCTTCGAAAAGATCTCCGAGCTGACCGGTGCCACCACCAGCATGCAACACGTCACCCCCCACGGCGGCGCGAAGATCAGCGGCCGAGACTGACCGCTTTTCGCTCGAACCGAGATCGTATTTCGCTTCGCCCCGACAACTCCTCGACTTGGGTATTCACAATCTTCGCATCCCGTTGTAGAGTTTATGGGAGTGGTTGGGTGTGCTGCGTCTTCGTCCAGGAGCACGGTCGGCAGAGGGAGGATCGCCATGAAGGTCATGAGCATCATAGAGATTGCGAAAGTCGTCGTAGGCGTGGCGAGGAAATCGCTTTCTCATGCGCGGTGCGGCGGTTGGATGCGAGCTGCGCTTCTTGGAAGCTTCTTGCTCGCCGCGCCGACAGCCAGCGCAGGAATCGAGACTTTCCAAGAGCTCCAAGCCGTACGATCGGACGGGCGGCAACTCGTCGTTTCGGATTTCGTCCTAGAACGCGATGTTTTTCGTTTCGAATTCACGGGAACGTTTGAACTGTTTTCTCCGGTCGCCGGACGCGTTCCCGGTGCGCTCTTCGAAGGTCGAGGACGCTTCGTGCTCGACCCGGCGACCTCCGACGAAAGGCGCCACCTCGAACTCGTTACCGGGGAAAAGTCTCTCGAGACCCTAAGCGACACCTTCGAGCGAATGGTCCTGCTCTTTGGGGACGGCACCGAAAAACAAATTCTCGAGGCCGGGAAGGTCGTATCCGGGAATGCGGTCGCCGAAAAAACGATGCAGGTCTTTCGCGAATTCGGGAAACCGAGTCGAGACATCGCCACTCGCTTGCACTCGCGGCTCCTGAGAGACTATCTCGGTGAGTCCGATGCCGGTGGCGTCTTCATGGCCCTTTTTCGCGGAAAAATCATTCCCCACGCGCTCGCCACGGTCGATCCGCTCGGTGCCGAAGAACTCTTCATTTCCGCCGGACTCGGCGGTGAAGAGGTCGCACTCTACGTCGACGATCGGTACGAAGGGGGATTTTGGTATCTCAACCATCTCCGAGAAGAGATCGCGGCAGGCACGACCGAGTCGTGCCGCCCTCGCTCCTCGGCCGATGCCTTGCACTACGATGTTGCAACGACTCTCGCCAAAGACGACCGTCTTTCTGCGACGACGACCATCCGGTTTCGGGCGCAAAGCGAGGGCATACAGGTGCTGCCCTTCTGGTTGACGACACGCCTGCGCATCACGAGCGCCGCGATCGTCGGCGCGCTCGGGGAGGAACGCGCGCTGCCGTTCTTCCAGGAGGATCTCGAAGTCAAGGTCGATCACCTCGCGAACGGCATGGCGGCCGTGATCCTCCCGGAACCGATGCAGAAGGGCCAAGAAGCGACCATCGCCATCCGCTACGCCGGAGAACATGTGCTCGTCGATGCCGGCGAAGGAAACTACTACGTTCGCGCGCGCACGAGTTGGTATCCCAGCGTCCGCATCTTTGGTGACAGAGCCACTTACCGACTGATCTTCCACCTCCCGCCGAAGATGGAAGTCATTGCCGTCGGCGATCTCGTGGAGCATCTGCAGACGGAGGAGATGAACATCTCCATCTGGGAAAGCGACGTTCCTCTACTCGTGGCCGGCTTCAACTACGGCATGTTCGACAAGATAGAGCATATCGACGAGACGAGCGGACTCGCGCTCGAGGTCTACACCAATCCCGGGGTGCCCGATTTCATCAATGAGATGAATTACGCCAACAGCATGGCCACGGAGAACCGGCCGCTGGACATCGTCTCCCCGGCCGTCGGGGGCTTCGTTCGCATCAACACGGCCGATCTCGCAGAATCTGCGATGGCCGATGCCGCCAATTCCGCCATGTTCTTCTCGACGCTTCTCGGTCCGATTCCGCAGAAGCGAATCGCCATCACGCAGCAATCGCAGTGGTCCTTCGGTCAATCGTGGCCGACGCTGATCTTTCTTCCCTACCTCGCGTTCGTCGATTCGACGAACCGCGAGTCCCGCTCCGGGGCCTTTGTCCAAGAAGTCGGCCTCCACGAGATGGCGCACCAATGGTGGGGTCATCTCGTGGGTTGGGAGAGCTACCGAGACGCATGGCTTTCGGAGGGATTCGCAGAGTTTTCCACGGCCTTTCTCTTGCAGCAGACGCATGGATGGGAAGCGTATCGGATCTTCTGGGAACGCCGCCAAAATAGACTTCTCGCGCGCAATCGAGGCGGCTTGGGCAGAAATTTCGAGGTGGGGCCGATTTCCCGCGGTCGGCGACTGCAGACATCGAGGAGCGAGTACGCCTTCCAACCGATCGTATACGGGAAGGGTGGATTCGTTCTGCACATGTTGCGGATGATGATGTTCGATGAAAAATCCAAGGTCCCGGATGCTCGTTTCGTCGCCATGCTCCGGGACTTCGTGGCCACCTACGCCGGCAAGTCGGCGTCTACGGACGATTTCAAGGCCATCGTCGAAAAGCATATGACCGCTTCGATGAACGCCACGCAAGACGGCAAGATGGACTGGTTCTTCGACCAATGGGTTCATGGGACCGAGATCCCCAGCTACAGCGTCGACGTCTCGATCTCCCGCGCCGGACGCAAAGGCTACCGCCTCAAAGGGAGAATCAGCCAAGAAGGAGTCTCCCCCGACTTCAAAGCCATCGTTCCCCTCTACGTCGAACTCAAGAAAGGACCGGTATCTTTCCTCGGACGCGCGAGGTTTTCCGGCGTCATGAGCCAGGACTTCGACGTCACGCTCGAACTTCCGAGCAAACCTCGGCGCGTGCTCGTCAACGCCCACTACGACGTGCTCTCGCAAGATTGATTCGTATCGGCGCAGCGGCGGCTCGAATTCCTCTCGACGCGAATTCCTCTCGACCCGATCAGCCGCGGAGCGCAGCGAGCGCGACACGCAAGACGCCGAGCGGGGACGGACTCGCCTCGAGCGCCGTGAGTGCCTTTGCCGTGGCGAGCAGGTTTTGGTGGTCGAAGAACCAAAGCGGTTTGGGAAATATTCGGAACGGGGCGTAGACGATGCTCTTTTGCGGATGATCGAAGAGCATCGCATTGTGAACGACACCGATCCCGGAACCGATCTCTTCCCTGCTGTGACCGGGATAGGCGCCCCAGGTCGTCGTACCGAGAGCGAAGATCAATCCCGGCCATGCGTTCACGCCGATCGCTCCGTAACGAAGCTCTGCGAGAGCCTGCTCGAAGGCCTGCTCGCAGCGATCTCGTGTGGAACGATCGATCAGCAGGGCGATCGAAAGTGTGCCCTCGACATTCTCGTTGACGAAGCGCGGCGCCTTTTCGAGAAAGCTCGGTGCATCGCTCACCGGCAGATCGACATGGGCCAGTACGCCGCAGAACGCTTCGTTTTGCAGGGCGTATTCTTCTTTCTTCGGCGGAACGGATGGAATCAAGGTCCAAGGGAGCACGCCGCCCCCTGATTTACCGAGGACTTCCGCCTGAGGGTAGTGCTCGAGAAACGCGCCGTAGCGCTCCTGCGCGCCCGGGTAGTAGGCATAGCGCGGCGGCGCAGCGGCGAGAGCTTCGCGCACTTTGGCGAGAAATGCATCACGTTGCGGCCAGCCTTCGGCCAGCACGAGCACCTTGCCCGCGTTGCAGTTGAAGCTCGCATTGTGAGTCACCATCGATGCGACGTGGCGGGCCTGATAGTCGATCTGCGCCTTCGACCATTTTCCCGGCACGACCAGAATCGGCGTCACGCATCCGAGTTCGGAAGTGATCGGCTTGTCGATCAGCGGCTCACCCGATACCCGGCGACGGGCCGCTTCCTCTCCCATCCCCCAAACGATGGCATCGTGAGTCTGACCGGCACCGGTCACATGAATCGTATCGACGAGTTCATGCGCGCAAATGAATCGGCCCACCTCGGCCCCGCCGTAGACGATGCGAAGAAAACCGTCGTCGATCAGCGAGGCGAAGGCCTTTTCGAGAAATGGACCGACATAGTCGTTGACGGGATTGAGTTTCAGCAGAACGACCTGGTCCTCCACAAAGAGCTTGTATACCAAGTCGAGGACCGGAATCGATGCGATGTTCCCCGCGCCGAGCACCGCACAGACCCCTCCTTCCCGCCTTTCTCCTTCGAGATCGCTGCGGTAGATGCGCCCTTGAGAAGCGGGACGATCGGGCTCGATCCAAATCTCTCCTCGTATCCCGAGGTACAGACAACGATCGTAGAGCGAGGCGGGGAAGACGCGTCGAATGGTCCGTCCTGTTCGTCGTTGCCGGGCGTGCGGCACGGCACTTCGTGGCTGTCCTCCCTTCAGAAGGCTCTGCCGCAGCAAGCGCAGGCCCCGTATCGAGGTCATCGGTCCTGTGATCCACTCTTCCCCGGCGAGCGCGCCGTTCGTCTCGAAGCGGCGCCGATCTGCCGCCGCCGCAACCCATTCCTGCGCTGAGGCGGCGATGGCCGCGATGGCTCGTTGAAGATGACTTCGCCTCGCGTCGATGTCGACCGTGGGCCACGCCGGCGCACGCCCGGCCAGCGTCGCGAGATCTCGCGCGATGGACTCCCATTCTGGAATGGAAGGATCAGGCACGATAGAGAACGGCTCCCCAATTGAGACCGCTGCCGAGCGCGACGAAGCAAACGAGATCACCCGGCTTGACGCGACCTTGCTCCTTTGCTTCATGAAACGCCAAAGGAATCGTCGCGGCGGTCGTATTTCCGTAGCGCCGGATATTGTTGAATACCTTTTCGTCGGGCAATCCCAAACGCTGCTGGCATGCTTCGTTGATTCGCAGATTCGCCTGGTGCATGACGACGAGGTCGACATCGTCGAGCGTGAGATCATTGCGTTCGAGGATCTCCCTTATGACCTCGGGCATCAGCTTCACGGCGAGCTTGTAGACCTCGCGGCCTTCGACGACTGGAACGATTTCCCCGCTCTCGGCCATTTCCGGTCGAAAGTAGGGCCGATAGGCGCTGCCGCCGCAGCGAGTGATCAGGCGTTCGGCATGTTTCCCGTCGGTATAGAGGAGAATATCCACGACGCCACGTGTGCTCGACTCTTCACCTCGTACGACGAGCGCACCGGCGGCATCTCCGAAAAGAACGGTGCGATCGCGAAAGCGCGTATTGCGGGCGATTTCCTCTTCGGAAACCTTCCTATCGGATCGGCCGCAAAGAACGTCCCAAGCCGACCACGTCATGAATCCCGCATGAACTTCCGCTCCGACTAGCAGCACGTTCCGATATTGTCCGGATCGAATCAGCGCATCGGCGACCTGCAAGCCGTAGATGAACCCCGCACACTGCTGCCGAATGTCCAGACAGGGCGTGCGCTCGATTCCCAAGCCGCGCTGCAAGAAAGGTCCGGACCCCGGAAAGTAGACATCGGGGGTCATCGTGGCAAAGACGATGTAGTCGATATCCGCGGCCGGCACCCCGGCGTTTTCGAGCGCAGCTCGAGCCGCCGGAATGGCGATGTCGCTCGTCGTCACGCCTTCACCCGCAAGGTAGCGCTGCTCGATTCCGGTGCGCTGTACGATCCACTCATGGCTCGTATCCATGATGCGCGCCATCCGGTGGTTGTCTATCGCCTCGCCCGGAACGTGGATACCCGTCCCGAAAATCGTGCTTCGCATCGCGGCGCTCCTTATACTCGCTCGGCCGGTGTTTTCGAGGAGAGAGGTTCGCTAGTGTCCGACGTGATTCAACGCCTCGCCCGAAAACGGCTCCTGATCGTGACGGGAAAAGGCGGTGTCGGCAAGAGCTTGGTCACGGCAGCGCTCGGCTTAGAACTGAGCCGAGCCGGCCGGCGCGTCTTGCTGCTCGAGACCGATCCGCGAGAAAGCCTCTGTCACGCACTCGATGAGACCCCTTCGGGCGGAGGGATCGTCCGCACGGAGTCCGGGCTCTGCTTTCAGAACCACCGCGTGCGGAACGTGCTCGACGCTTTCGTCCGCGAGCGGATCGGGATCAAGATCATCGCTCGCAAGGTGATCGAAAGCGCCGTCTATCAGCATGCCGTGGCCACCGCTCCCGGGGTGAGCGAGTTGGCGCTCTTGGGCTATGCGCAAAGCACCGTCGTCGGCAAGCGCCCGACATTCGATATCGTGCTCATCGACGCGCCCGCCACCGGACACGGCCTCGCAATGATGCGCGCCCCCCAGCTCGTAGCGTCGGCGATCGAGCGCGGGCCGCTACGCGCGCTCGCCG
>JALUUK010000652.1 GCA_027021395.1 Acidobacteriota bacterium | reverse complement strand
GATAGGAGATCTTCCACTGCACTGCTTGGGCGCTCTGCGTCCGGGTTCAATCTCATGAAACGAGCGAGAGTTTTTCGTGTTGCCAAGGCCTCTTGATCCCGACCCGAACGATCGAGCTTGCGAAAGACCGTCCCACCGATCTCATCGTCCGCAAGCTCGCTCGCGTAGAAGTCGAGATCCCGCCACCGGCCGCCGCACCTCGAGGTATCGGCAAGCACCGGCTCCGTTCCTCTTGCTTCGGCGTTCAGAGCCGACGAGAGACCCTCGATCAGGGCGCTTTCGTCGAGCATCGACGTCTCGGATGCTCCGGACGGCAGCCCCTGAATGACGATATGTCCGGCTCCCATCGGCCCGGTTTCCCAGACATGTGCCCGGCCGCTCATCCACATCACCACGCGCGTGCCGAGATGCGCGGCGAGATGCACGAGGCCCGTATCCGCCCCGATGACCACGCGGGCTTCCTTCATGCGCTCGATCACGCTTGGCGGGTCGGTCTCGCCGACGAGGTTTCCGACCTCCACCCCCGCGCGATGCATGACCTCCTGCGCGAATGAACGTTCCGCTTCTCCGCCGACCAGATCGACCGCTTCCCCTCGCTCCCGCGCGCTTCGCACGATTCCCGCAAGGCGATCCGCGGGCAGGATACGAGCCGGAGATCCCGCCCCGACCATAACCACGACGCCTCGCTTTTCGCTCCGTTTCGCGATCTCCGGAAGGCAGGGACGCACGCATTGTGCGGCGGCGAGTCCGAGTGCCTCGCCGACCATCCACCGGCGAACGTCGTTCATCTGCACGCGACCGCCCGGCAGAGCGTCCACCGCGGCGAGCGGATACAACGCCCACCATCCGCGGATCAGATGTTCACCTTGGTCGGAAAGATAGGAACCCATCATCTGCTCGGCGCGGCTCGCTCGGGCCAGCCACGCACCGAGACGATGCCAGGTGAAATTGATCCATTGCGCTCCACCACCGATTTCCAGCCCGGCCACCACCTCTCGAGCGCAGCTCATGGCCTGTGCATCGTCCGAGCGCGCCATCGCCTCGGAAAGCTCCGCTAGCGCGCTCCGCTCCGGAGAGCGAAGCTCGACCCCTTCGGGAAGCAGCGGCTTGGCCCACTCCGCGATCTCTTCGCGAACGACCAAAAGGACGGGGCGGCGGTGTGCAGCCAACAACCTCAGTGCATCGAGCGACTGAACGAGATCTCCGATCCGTTCGAGTTGCAATACGACGATCATCGTTGACGTCCGATCATGCGCATTTCTCACCTTGCGGGGGCGGTATCAAAATCATGCGCACGATCCACCTCCGGATGAAAGAGCAGACTCTCTTCGCCGAGATGTTGAACCCTGCTCGGAGAGGTCGCAGCGACGTACATTCCCGCAGCTCGCAGGCGCGAACTCCATCCCCAGTCCGAAAGATGATCGAGCGGGCCGAGTGCTTTTTGGTAGACCGCTCGCGGAACGACGATATGGCATCCGCCGATGCTCTCTTTGATTCGATACCGCGCCTCGCCGACGTCGATCGTGCGCAGCGCAGGATGCGATGACTCGCTATGAAATCCCGAGAGCACACCAAGACGCCCTTCCTCCAACATGCGAGGTGCGAGATCGCGCTCCATCTTGCAAATCGCCGTCCACC
>JALUUK010000651.1 GCA_027021395.1 Acidobacteriota bacterium | reverse complement strand
CTGAGAATCTCGAGACCGCAGTGCTTCGGGCTTCCGGGATTGAGTCCGCGCACGATCCGAGCGGCTCCCGGGGAGGAGACGAACACGGCGCCCGGAAAGACGTAGTTGATTCCTTCGCGATAGGCTCCGTCGGTGGCGAACGATTGCCCCCAGCGATCGAAGTGGTGTCCCCATGGGTTGACGAAACCGCGGCAGAGGATGTCGAGCTCCATCGATTCGGGGCGAAACCGCCAGATGCCGCCGCCATTGAGGTGTCTTACGCCCCAAGGCGTTTCGACATGGCTGTGAATGTAGATCGATTGGTTCATGTAGAGGCATCCGTCGGGTCCCCAGCGCAACGTATGCAGCAAGTGGTGCGTGTCTTCGGTTCCGAACCCTGAGAGCACGACACGGCGCTGGTCCGCTTTGCCGTCTCCGTCCGTATCGCGGAAGTGGACCAGTTCCGTGCTGTTGGCGACGTAGGCGCCACCGTCCCCCGGCAGGACGCCGGTCGGTATGAGGAGGCCGTCGGCGAACACGGTCGTCTTGTCGGCCACGCCGTCGTGATCGGTGTCTTCGACGACGAGGATCTTGTCGGTCGGTTCTTGTCCCGGCTTGATGTGCGGATAGACTTCGCTGCTGGCGATCCACAGGCGCCCCGCGGCATCGAAGTTGATCTGAATCGGCTTGGCGATCTGGGGATCGGAGACGAACAGATTGACTTCGATCTCCGGGGCGATCCGGAACGCGGCGCGTTCTTTCGCCGGATCGGGATCGGGGAGTTTTTTCAGGTCTCGCTGCGCGTGCAACGGGGGTGCCGCGAGCGCGGCACACGTTCCGGCGAGCAGCGTCATGATACGACGCAACATCAAATCATATTCCTCGGTTGGTGGGGACTCGAACGATTTCCCATGTCGTGGGGCGCGGGCGACGGTGCGATTCGATGGCCTGATCGAGTTTCTCGACCAGGGGCTCGAATTCGAACACCTCCTTGGCGTTGTTTCCCTGTTCGTGTTTGCGGAAGAGAAAGAGGTAGGTTTCGTTTTGCGGGCGGTAGCGGTGGAAGTAGGATGCGTTCTTGGCCACGATTCGTTGCCGGAGCCGTTCCGTGGCATCTTCGCCGGGACGCACGTCGATCAGCACACCACGGCTGAGCGCGTCGTAGCTCGCTCTCATCAACCGCTTGCCGCCGGCGCGAACTTCGTACGTTCCGGCCGGCAGGTTCCGGACGCGTAGCCGCGCCAGATTCAGTAGCCAACGAGCATTCCGCGGTGCATCGGAGGGTGGCGGGACCGGCGGGAGCGTTCGATCTTGAATCGTCAGCGCGAGACCGTCCGGTCGTTTTTCGAGCCGTGTGACGAGGAGCCCGGTCGCATCGTAGGCCAGATTTCGTGCATCGAGTTCGAGCTTCCAGGGCGACGGCGAGCCGATCAGTTCGCGGCAGAGGCGGTGAGCCAAGCGCCAGTAGCCGAAGGGCGTCAGATGCAGGCCGTCGTCGGTCAGCCGTCCGCCCAGATTCGAAAACAGATCGACGTAGGGCGCACCACGCTCGGACGCCGCGGTACGCAACACGCGGCAGTAATGTGCCAGCGAGCGGTTGTACGACGTCGGATCGGGAAAGGGTTTGCCGATCTCTTCCATGGCGCGGGGGCTGACGATCACG
>JALUUK010000650.1 GCA_027021395.1 Acidobacteriota bacterium | reverse complement strand
AGCGGACATTCGACTGAGCAAATCGATCGGCCAGCACCTCTTCCGCTTCGGCCTTCTCAAACAGCTTGACGACGCGCTGGCCGGCCGACTCGATCGCCGTCTGCTGCGCAGGAATGTCGAGCTTCAAGAGCTGTCCCGTCTTCGGGTCCGACCAAACCGTAATCGCTCCGCCCTGAACGCTCCATACCTTCACCTTCCGCGCCGCGCCATTGACGACAACCTCCTCGATGCCGATCGCCGCCCACGGCATCTGGCCGACACGCCCCGACTCGGGAAAGAGGACGGCAAGCGTCGAGCGATCGGCTGCTGCCGGCCGGTTCGCCGCCTTGATCAACAGCTCCCAGTGCCCGAAGACGTTGCTGCCGAGCAACACGATCGGTTCCGGAACGGATATCGACTTCGGTTCTCCACGCGGCTCCCCTTCGGCGAAGCTCCATATCTTGGCCGTCTCGCCTTCGATTTGCACGTCGAAACGGCGAATCAGATCGTTCGCCTGCGTCCGAAGTTTCAGCGATCGAGCCCGGCCGGTCTTCCGATCGACCATGGTGGTTGCCGAAATCCGGACGTGTTGTACCTTGCCGAGCAGCGAGATCTTGAGCTCGGTCTTCGACGTCTGCTCGACAACGTCGTTGACGTCTGCGCCGGTCGAGCCGTCGATCGTGGCATAGCCGATGAGCTTGCCCTTCACTCGAATGGTGAAGTAGCGCTGGCCGAACGAGGGCGCGGCGAACAGGCCGACGCAAATGGCTCCGATCACCAGGCTCGACACCATACGGACCGGAAACGGCAAGTAACGTACGAACATTTCACATACTCCCACCGGAAGGGACTGCTCACCGCGAAACCGGCTCCGGTCTTACCGGCTCATCAGGTACTTTAGCAGTTCGATCCGCTGGCGTTCGCTGAGCGGATCGAGCAGTCCTTCGGGCATGAACGACTTCTCTGACAACTTGCTGGCTTCGATGTCGTCCCGAGCCACCGTGACTTCCTCGGTCGCCGTCCGAATCGTAATCGACGAGTCGGTCTGTCGTTGGACGAGCCCGGTGACGACGCGCCCATCGGCCAGGTGAAAGATCGTAGCCAGGAAATCGCGGCCGATGACGGCGTTCGGATCGACGATGTTCTCCACGATGTAACCGATCCCTTTTCGGCGAATGCCGGTAATGGCGGGAGCGATTCGGTCGTCCGGCTCCTTCGGATCGTGGCAAGCAGCGCAGATTTTCTCGAAGTGCGCCCGTCCCGCTTCCGCCGAATAGGCCCACAGCGGCGCTTTTCGATAGTCCTGAACCAACCGCTCGATCGCCTTCCGTTTGGCTTCCGAAGAGGTCGTCCCAAGCACCCCCCATTCCTTGCCGAGCCGCTCGGTGAGCATGCGATTCGACAGGTTGAGCATCTGTCGCGCATCGTACGCAGTGAGTTCCTTCTTCGGCAGTTCGCCGGCAGCGATCCGATCAAGCAGCAAGAGGCACCAGGAAACTCGACTGCAAAGTACTTCCTTGGCCGCCAGTCTTCGCCCGTCGGGCCAGGAGCTGTATCGATCGAGCAATGCCTGAGCGACGCGCACGTCGTCATACCGCGCCAGCATCGGGATCACGTGCTCGACGACCTGCCGGTCGTCGAGCAACCGAAGGAGGATCGGCAG
>JALUUK010000649.1 GCA_027021395.1 Acidobacteriota bacterium | reverse complement strand
GATCCCGGACGTGTCCCCGTCATCTATTCCTCTCGCTCGCATCGAGCCACCGCGACGCGGTTCTTTCCCGTCGCTTTGACCTCTCGCATGACGCGATCGGCGACCTCCAAGACCTTCCTTCCGCTTTGACCGTGAAACGGCCAGCAGCTTACGCCCGTCGAGATCGTCAACTCCACTTTCTCGTCACCTGAGAGATGAAAAGGCGTATCGGCGACCTCCCGGCGAATCCTCTCGGCGACTTCCCGCGCGCCATCGAGACCCGTACCCGGCAACAAAACGACAAACTCATCGCCTCCGTAGCGAAAGAGGCGGTCGATGCTCCGCACGGTACGCCCGATACGCACGGAAGCCTCATGCAAGACCCGCGAGCCCGAAGAATGCCCGAATCGGGTATTGACGCTCTTGAGATTGTCCAAGTCGAGAAAAATCACCGACAGCATCGAGCCGAAACGTCGAGCACGCTCGACCTCGTCTTCAAGAGAAGCATCGAGGTGGCGGCGGTTGTAACAATCCGCCGTGTCGTCGCGGATCACCAGCTCGCGAAGCGCTTCGATGCTTCGCAGATTGTCCATCGCAGCACTACATTCCGCGCCGAGGCGATCCGCTCGCGCGAGTGTCTCGGCCGCCCACGGCTCCCCGCGGCCGCCGAAGAGCAACAAACAGCCCACCCTTCCTCCCGACGAGGAAAGCGGCAGCAGGAGAGCGCTGCCGACCGGCGGGTGAGCTATGCCGACACCGGCCGGAAGGAGGGCGGATGCTTCTTCGAGCACCGAAGCGCCTTCCGGTGCCAGGTGAAAGACCAATCCCGCATCGAGAACCTCGATGGCCTTGGCCAGAGCTTCCATTCCCTCTTCTCCCCGCCCGACGATCAAGTCGAGATCGTCCCCGCTGTCTGAAGAGAGATAGGCGAGCGCCCAGCGTCCCCCGAGCACTTCGAGCGCTCCCTCGCAGAGAGCCTCGAAACACGCCGTCCGTTCGAAACGCCGAGTCACCTCGAGCGCAATGCGCTGAACGGGATCCGTGTCCCTCCGCGCCATGGGGCTCTTGTCCGCGCGTTCCTTGTTCATGCAGGCATCATCCATGGTCCCATGCGGCGCACCTTCACTCCTTCTTGGATATGAAACTCATCATGCTGCGCATCATTTCGATGGGGAGCGGGAAGATGATGGTGGAATTCTTCTCGGTTGCAATCTCCGTCAGAGTTTGCAGATATCTCAACTGAAGGGTCACCGGGTTCTCCGAGATCTTGTTGGCAGCGACGGCGAGTTCCCCGGCAGCGCTGGCTTCACCATCGGCGTGGATGATCTTCGCGCGCTTTTCCCGCTCGGCTTCCGCCTGACGAGCCATGGCGCGACGCATCTCCTCGGGAAGATCGACATGCTTGACCTCGACTGCCGAGACCTTGATGCCCCATGGGTCCGTCTGACGGTCGAGAATGGTCTGAAGATCGTGATTGAGTTGTTCGCGCTGCGAAAGAAGCTCGTCGAGTTCGACCGTTCCCAAAACCGAGCGCAGCGTCGTCTGAGCCAACTGACTCGTCGCATAGTTGTAGTTGTTGACTTCGACGAGTGCCTTGCGCGGCAGGATGACCCGGAAATACACGACCGCGTTGACCTTGATCGACACGTTGTCCTTGGTGATCACG
>JALUUK010000648.1 GCA_027021395.1 Acidobacteriota bacterium | reverse complement strand
CCTGTCAAGGTTTTTCCCCGGCGACACTTTTCTTCCGAACCTCATACCGGCAATAAGGGATGCGTAGATGGCTCAGGTTGCGAACGTCGGTCTCTTCTTGCTGGTGACCGGAATCTTCTTCACGTGGTTCGTCACCGGAATCTCAGAAAACGAGGGGCAGTGCACTAGAGATCCGCTGGGTCCGCGATTTTCGATGCCATCGCTTGAAGTTTGTGACGAAAGCTCGAGCAAATTGATTCCGCTGTTGAGCGCGACAATCCTTTCCGTAACATGCGTGGCTTCGAAACGGCTATTGTCGAAAATGAGCACGTCGTCGATTTTCGCGCTCAGATGTGTCACGCGCATCGTGGCATCGTCTAGGCCGTTGAAGGTCGTCAGAAAACACCGACCCGCTGCTGGTGCGTCCATCTGAAGCACATACCCGGTGGGGTTCGGTCCAGAATCGTGAAACTCCTTCTGCCCGCCTCCAATCACCTCCAGCGTGCATCCGACGAGACGATGGGAGTATGCGATTCCTGCCTGGCCCAGACACGCATCGCGAGCCGGGTCGAGCTTTGCGTGCTCTGCTACGCACTGACCGATTCTGCCGTTCTGATCATTCTTGCAATCTAGTGCGCACGGATCTACGGCAGTCTCGCCCAATCGATGCAGAGGAAACGAACAACAGAATCGATGAAACGACGATCAGCGATGATGGAGGCATCCTAGTAGAGATCATTTTTCCCTCTTTCTTTGCCAAAAGATCGCTAAAGATCACCAACGGCTGCAATCGGACCATTTGTTCCCGTGTGAATGGCCATGAGGAAGCAGTCGGCATGCTCGGCATTCCCCGAATGATATTCCCCACGAGCGACATCGAAGGTGTTGGCCCCCTCCCCTCGGATCATGTCAAGCCCCGTTTCGTTTTTCTTGATGATCTGGAATCGTTCGAGAATATCGATAGGATCGAATCGATTCGGAGGTGACCCCAACGACCGGACGGTTGCCGAGGTGGGTCGGTTTTGACGGCATCCGGGTCAACGTTCTGCGCTGACCGTGCGCGGATGGTGCGCGCGGACAAGAATCGTAGAGAGAGATGCACGAGACGATGGGAGGAATCCGGCGATGGATTATCGAGGGCGATGGGCATTGGTCACCGGCGCTTCCGCCGGCATCGGTGCGGAATTTGCGCGTCAACTAGCGCGTGCGGGCGCTCATGTCGCGCTGACCGCGCGCAGACAGACTCGGCTCGACGAACTCGCCGCGGAACTCAGGCGCAAACATGGAGTCGAAACGCGCGCGATAGCGGCTGATCTCAGCGATCCCGCTGCACCGGATGAAGTCTTGCGCACGCTGAATTCCGATGCGATCGCCGTCGACATCCTCATCAACAATGCGGGCTATGGGCTGCCGGGTCGTTTCGAAAACACGCCGTGGAGCGCGCATCGCGATTTCCTGGAAGTGATGACGAGCAGCTACGCGCATTTCGTCCGCCTCGTCCTGCCGGGAATGAAGGAACGCGGCTTCGGGCGCATCGTTCAGGTCTCATCGGTTGCCGGTCTCGTACCCGGCTCGGCCGGCCATACGATGTACGGCGCGACGAAGGCGTTTCTCATATCGTTTTCCCAATCGCTGGCAGCCGAGAGCGAAGGCACCGGCATCCATGTGTCGGCGCTGTGCCCGGGGTTCACCTATTCGGAGTTTCACGACGTCAACGGCACCCGCGCATTGGTCTCGAAATTGCCGAAATACATGTTTCAACGAGCCGAGCCGGTGGTCGAAGGTGCGCTGCGCGCGGTCGAGAAGAACCATGTCGTCTATGTGCCGGGAGCCTGGAACAAATTTGTCGTTTGGCTGATGAAGGTGCTGCCGCGTTCCTTGGCGGCGGCGATGGTCAAGCGACAATCGAAGGGATTTAGGAAGCAATAGCCATCGAGCAACGCTCCGTGCAAAGTCGTTGCGCGATCTGATTCGCGCTACGCCAAGCCCCTAGATCATGGTGGGCAGATGCGAGATCACCGCCATCGGCTAGCCGACGGGCATCGGTCGAATCTCGACCCTTCTTGATCTCTTTCCCCCACTCTGCGCTGAAATCCCCGGCCCATTGGGGTAGAATTACTTTACCGGCCAGCAGAGTTAGTCGCGGTCATTGGGAACGAGAGATACCGGTCGGGAAAACCGGTTCCGGAATGCCGCCCGAGAGAGCAGCCGATCACGAGTCTTCACGAGCTTTGAGGTCGCTCCGCTCCCTTTCTTTTCAGTGCAGCCAAGGAGCCGGACAGATGGCAGAAGATGAACGACCGGAAGGAAGTGATCACGCCAAGGAAGACGAACCGACCGTTCGGCGTTCCTCCGAAAACGAGTTGACGAGGAAGGCGGGTTCTTCTTCCGCCGACCGACCCGCTGCATCCATCCCGGATGCGATCGGCCCGTTCCGTGTTCTCGGCGTTCTCGGCGAGGGCGGTATGGGCGTCGTCTACGAGGCGGAACAAGAGCACCCGAAACGCCGCGTTGCGATCAAGGTCATCCGCGCGGGAGCCTACGCCGGCGAATCGCAACTCCGCATGTTCAGGCGCGAGGCCGATGCACTCGCGCGCTTGAAGCACCCCGGTATCGCAGCCATCTATCAAGTCGGCGAAACCGACGACGGCCGGCCCTACTTCGTGATGGAAATGATTTCGGGCAAGCCGCTGAACGCCTACCTCGCCTCGACGCCGGCACCGACCAACCGGGCCGAAATGAAAGTGCGGCTGAATCTTTTCTCTCAGATCTGCAGCGCCGTCCACTACGCGCACCAACGCGGGATCATTCATCGTGACCTCAAGCCGACCAACGTGCTGGTGATCGATCCTCCCACCGTCGAATCGACCGGCTCGACTTCCTCCAAAGTGCCGCAGGTCAAGATTCTCGATTTCGGTCTCGCGCGCATCACCGATGCGGAGGCCACCGAGGTCACCGAGGTCACCGAGGTCACCGAGGTCGGCATGATCAAGGGCACACTGCAATACATGAGCCCGGAGCAGACCCGCGGCCGGCCCGAGGAGATCGACATTCGAGCCGACGTTTACGCGCTCGGTGCACTCCTCTACGAGATGCTCGCCGGAAAGCGCCCCTACGACCTGCAGCAGGTGGCGCTGGCGGAGGCGATTCGCATCATCTGCGAAAGCTCCCCCGAACCGCTGAGTTCGACGTGGAGCGCCGGCTTTCGTCCGGATTCCGACATCGAAACCATCGTCGGCAAGGCGCTCGAGAAAGACCCGGAGCGTCGCTATGCTAGCGTGGCCGCCTTCGCCGACGACGTCGAGCGCTACCTCACATCGCAACCCATTCTCGCGCGGCCTCCTAGCGCCGTCTATCAAGTGCGCAAGATGGTCGGTCGCCACCGCGGGTTCTTCGGGATGGGCGCGGCCGCTCTCGCTCTCGTCGTGTCGGCCTCGATCATCAGCACGGCGCTTTACTTCCGTGCGGAGCGCTCCGCCGAGCGCGCTCGTATCGAGGCCGCAAAAGCCAAGGAAGTCGCAAGCTTCATGACGCAGATGCTCAGGGCCGTCGGACCGTCTGTCGCCCGTGGCCGTGATACGACCATGCTGCGCGAAATACTCGATGAAACGACCGCCCGCATCGACGGCGAACTCGAGGGTTCGCCGGAGGTCGCCCAGGTACTGCAGTCGCGAATCGCCTGGACTTTCTTCGAACTCGGCTTGATGAACAAGTCCGAAGATCTGTACCGGAGCGCGCTCGAAAAGTCCCTTGTCACCCATGGGTCCGATCACCCGGATACCCTGATGGAGATGAACAGTCTAGCCGTCGTGCTTTCCAACACACATCATCTCGACGAGGCGGAGAATCTGTTCAAGGAAGTCTTGGAAAAACGCCGCCGCGTGCTCGCAGAAGGGCATCACGACACCGGAGTGACGCTGACTCAGCTCGCGAATCTCTACAGCAAGCAGTCCCGCTTCGAGGAAGCCGAGCCGCTCCTCATAGATGCGCTCGAAATCCTGCGTGCACGCTACCCCGAAGGCGATTCCGAACTCGCCGTCGCGCTCAACACCCTCGGGAACCTCTATCATTTTCAGGCCCGATACGACGAAGCCGAAGCGCTCTACCGCGAAGCGATGGAAATGCACACGCGCCTGCTCGGAGCCGATCATCCCGATGTTCTGATCGACCGGCACAACCTTGCCGCTCTCAAGCGAAACCAAGGTGATCTCGAGGGCGCGGAACGCATTTTGCTGGAAATTCTCGAAATCCAGCGCCGCCTGTTCGGCGAAGAGCACCGCCAGGTCGCAACGGTGCTCGGAAGTCTCGCGGCACTGCGACGGTCGATGGGCGACTTCGCTGCCGCTGAGGCCGGCCATCGTGAAGCACTCGCCATGATCGGTCGCCTCGAGGGTGAGGATTCGGAAGCTTATGCCTTCGAACTCAATGCGCTCGCCATCGTCGTCAAGTTCCGAGGGGACTCCAAGACCGCCGAGAAGCTCTACCGTCAGGCCCTCGCGATTCAACGCCGCATTCTCGGTGACGACAGCCAGAAAGTCGCCGTCGCGCGCGGGAACCTCGCCAACCTCCTGATCGGTGCCGAACGCTACGATGAGGCGACAGAGCAACTCGACGAGGCGATTCGCATCATGCGCGACCTCCATGGCGACGAACATCCCGATGTTCTGATCTTGATCAACGACCTCGGCACACTGCAAAGAAAGACCGGAAAGCTGAACCTCGCCGAGCAGACCCTGCGCAAGGTCCTGGAAATCCGCTTGCGCACGCTCGGTCCCGAAAATGCCTATGTCGGCCGCACTCGATTCGATCTCGCCCGGCTGCTGCTCGACATCGGTGACGAGGAAAACGTCGCTGCAGGCGAAAAGCTGCTCCGGGATTCCATCGCGAGCTACATTGCCGCGCGGGGTGAGGCCTATCCCGCCGTTCCCATCATTCGCGTCGTGTTAGGAGAACAGTTGATGAGCCGCGGAGCCTACACCGAGGCCGAGAAATTGATGGTCTCAGGTCATGCAGGCCTCGCTGCAGCCTATGGCCCCGACCACGACCGCACGCTCGAGGCCGCCGCCAAACTCGACGACCTCTACGCGGCATGGGGCAAGCCAAGACCCGACGCTTCATGACGAGATCAAAGGACTTCCATCCGCGATGAGCACGGGCTATGATACATGTCGGTCTTTCGGTCGGAAGGTAAAATCGCAACCGTCTTGCAAGGGGTAGGCAGGTTGCAAGGGGTAGGCAGGAGGGACTCGTGATCTCTCAACGTGGACGGAATCCTCGCATTGCATCTCTCACCGCTCTCCTACTCTGGGCCGCGATGGCATCGGCTAGCGCGCAGCTCCGCTACCAGGAATGCTCGAACGGACTCACCTCGCCTTCGCTGCATGAGGGTGACACCGAGTTCGAGATGGTCGATGTCGATCTCGACGGCCATGTCGACATCGTTTCGGTCGGCGATCACGGCAACCCGCTGGTGAACACCACCCAGGAAGGCGTCATGGTCTGGTTTGGCGATGGGGCCGGCGTGTGGTCGCAGGAACAGTACGGCTACCTCGGCTATGGAGGGGTGGCGGTCGGAGACGTCAACTGGGACGGACGAGTCGACGTTGCCTATGGGATTCATCACAACTACTCGTCGAACGACCTCGGTGACGCCATCTTCGAGGTCGCGCTCGGTGACGGAAGCGGCCGGAAATGGACTCCCTGGGACGACGGCATTGGAGTCCACGGCGAGTACTGGGGGATGTTCGCCACCGATCTTGGCGACGTCGATGGGGACGGCGATCTCGACGTCGGTTCGACCGGATTCGGCGCGAGCGGCGGGATGCAGATCTATCTCAACCAGGGAGACGGGACGTGGCTCCGGTCGTTCGGTTTTCTGGAGGGGAACTCGGACCATGTTTTCGTCTTCGGCGACGTGGACGGGGACGGCCACCGCGATATCGCAACGGCCAAGGAAGAAGGAACCGTCTGGCTGAACGATGGAGAAGGGTTCTTCACCGCCGTCGACGGCAACCTACCGGCGTTGCCTCCATTCCGGGAACGGATGGGTCCGAGCCTCGGCGACGTCGATGGAGACGGACGCGACGATATCGCCTTTTGTGCCGATGACGGGTCGGCGGAAGTCTGGTTGTGGCGCGGAGACGCCGAGTGGCTCGATGTCTCGGCAACTCTTCCGGCGATCACGACCTGCGAGTTCACTCAGCTTCGCGACATGAACGGCGACGGCCTCATCGATCTTTCCACCTTTGGATCCGGCCGGGTCGACGTCGTGCTCGGCGACGGAAGCGGAGATCTTTGGACGAGCGCAGCGAGTTTTTCTACGGGCGATATTCCCGGCGCAGGAAAAGCCTTCCGCGTCGGAGGCGACATCGACCACAACGGACGTGCCGACATGGTGCTCGTTGGTTCGCGCTATGTCGGAACTCAGCAGTTGAACTTCGCGCATTGCTACCGGGAACTCTCGATCCCGTCAGAGACCTTCGTGCGCATCGTCGAACCGGGACCGCACCGTCGCTGGCTCGCCGGTGCCGTGGCATTCATCGAATGGGAGGCGGGCCTAGCCGAGACCGGGCCGGGGACCGCCGATATCGAAGTTTCGCTCGACGGAACGGCCGGTCCGTGGCGACCCGTCGCCTCGGGCCTGCCGAACAACGGCCGTTACCAATGGCGCGTTCCATCCGGCACGAGCGATGACGCGCGCTTGCGCATCACCGTGACGACGGCTTCGACATCGGCGACCACGACGAGCGCAGAGCGCTTCGTCATCGCCCGCCGACCCGACCCACTCGTCCTCGCCTTCGTCGATGCCGAGACCATCGAGTGGACGGATTCGCTGACGCGCGGAAACTACAATCTCTACCGTGGAGATTGGCGGCATTTTCTGGAGACCGGCGAGTACACGCAAGACCCTTCGTTCGTTCCGGCTGCCGCCACGTTCTGCGATGAGGTCGGCACGACGAGGACGGATGCGTTCGTGCCCGCACCGGGCGACCTCGCCTACTACCTCGTCACGGGCTATCGCATGATGGAAGACGGCCAGGAGCCCGGCGTCGCGGTGCCCATGACCGAGAGCACGCTCGGCCAGGACGCCTCAGCCACGACCCGCCCGAATCACAATCGTTGCCCTTCGTAGCTCGTCTGCCGGCGCTTTCATCACGACCCGACTCGTCTATCATGAGGGCGGGCCTACGAGTTGATCGTGCCGCAAGAGCCTCGGCTCCCGTAGCGAAAGAAGGACAGCGCGTGAAAAGATGGCTGATTGGTCGCGGTCCGGCGGCGCTCTTTTTTGCGGGCACGACGGCGGTTGCGGCCCACGTGCAGGTGCCGATACCCGGCGCGGTCGTGCCGATTTCCTTGCAAACCGTCGCCGTCGTGATCGCGCCGATTGCACTCGGCCCTGCAGGGGGAACGATGGCGATGCTCCTTTATCTCGTGGCGGGCGTCGCGGGGCTGCCGGTCTTCGCGGGCGGTCGCGCGGGCCTTGATCTTCTGCTCGGCTCCTCCGGTGGCTACCTCGCAGGATTCGTGCTCGCTCAATTCGTCGTGGGATACACCGTCAAAGCTCTCTTCGGAAAGATCGCAAACTGGCGTCTCTTGATCGTGGCGGCCCTAGCGGGTCACGGGGTGATTCTCCTTGGCGGTCTGCTTTGGCTCGGTCTCGGAGCGGGAACCGATGAGTGGTCGAATGCTTTCATGAAGGGCGTATGGCCTTTCCTGCCCGGCGCAGCGATCAAGAGCGTCCTCGTGG
>JALUUK010000647.1 GCA_027021395.1 Acidobacteriota bacterium | reverse complement strand
GCGGGTCGTCGGGATGTTGCTTGATCGCCTGGTCGAGTATTTTGCGCGCTTCGTCCTTCGCCTGCCGACCGGCAACCGGCGTCGTGTTGGCGACCAGGACCGTGACGCGAAGCCATGCCGATTCGGCGAGTCCCGGGTATTCCTTTTCCCAGGCGGTGGTCGCATCGAGCGCTTGTCGGCGCAGTGATTCGATCGTCTCCCGCGAAGCATTGCGCGGGTCGGTTGTCGTAAAAAGTACGGCCCGGCCGATGGCCAGGTTTTGCAGGGGAAGACGTGCTCGTGGGAGCGCCGTGCGGATCGCTTCCAGATCGTCGATCGCCAGTTGCAGGCCGTTGACTTTCTTGCCATTCACATCGACCTGCCGCGGGCCGCTCTCCAGCCGCGCGATCGCTTGTTCCTTGAGTCGGATGAGTCGAGCGACGGTCTCCGGCGGAAGATCGGGGATCGGCGGCCTGGTCTTGCCCGCCTTTCCTCCAGACGTTGCCCCCTCTGACGTTCCGGCCTTCTTGGCGGAACCGTCTGTGTTCGTCGGCTTGTCGCCGCCGCGGTTGCAGCCCGCGAGCGTGGCAACAACGCAGAGTCCGAGCAACAAGGTGACACATCGGGCCTCGGCCCACGACAGAAGAGAAGAGCCACTCATCAGATCGTCCTTTCGTCCGTTCGTCGAGCCATCCTTCATCAGGCAATGACGTTCCGCAAGCGGGCCGGACACAGCAGCTCCGTGCTGCAGCGGTCTTTCCCGCCTGGATCTGGTCATTATCGTTCTTCCCTTCTACGATGCTAGTGCCGACCAGATCGATCACCTGCGGTGGATTCCGACACGAGTCCCACGATGTCGCTCTCGCCATGCCGATTCCGTCGATTACCGTTCGAACACCTGCTCGGCTGCATCTGGGGCTCCTGCGTCCCGGTGGCCCGGCGGCCGTGCGAAGCGGCGGGCTTGGGATCATGATCGATCGGCCGGAGACGGTGGTGCGCGTGACATCTTGTCACGGTCCGGAGAACACGGTCTATGCTCCTGACGCAGGGCGCATCGAGCGATGGATCGAAGCATGGCGGCAGGCTTACGGCATCGAATCGCTTCCGCCGTTTGAACTCGAAGTGGTACAGAGTCCACCCGCACACGCGGGGCTCGGGAGCGGGACGCAGTTGGCGCTGGCCGCTATCCGTGCCATGCAGGCGTTCGCCGATGTCCCGCCGCTGCCGATCCTGGAGCTCGCCCGGTCGCTCGGTCGGTCGCGGCGCTCGGCCGTCGGAACGGCCGGTTTCGAGCATGGCGGATTGGTGTACGACGCGGGCTCGGACGATCGATGGGAGAGCGACCGTATCGACGCCGAGCCGATTGAACTAGTGTCATTGCCTGCGTCGTGGCGATTCGTTCTGTTTGTCGACCGGTGGAACGCCGGGCCCTCGGGCGACCTTGAGCGACGGCTGTTCGAACATTTGAAGGAGCCGTCCAAGCGGCATGTGGCGGCGCTGCGGCAGCTTGCGGAAGACGCGATCCTCCCGGCGGTGCGGCGAGCCGATTTCGGAGCGTTTGCATCGGCGGTCGATGAATTCGGTCGGCTGGCCGGCGCCTGCTATCGACCGCTGCGGTCCGGCGCGTACAATGACGAAGCGGCACTGCAGCGCGCCGCCTGGCTGCGC
>JALUUK010000646.1 GCA_027021395.1 Acidobacteriota bacterium | reverse complement strand
CTTCGGCGTGATCGTCGAAGGTCGCTCCCTTGGCGATGGCTTTCAAGGTGGGGTCGTCACCGGATTCGGGCCCGACATACAAGAGCGTGAGGCCTAGCTCTCTAAGACGGGACAGTTCCTGTGGGGGTTTTTCCAAGACGTTGCCGGCGGTAGCGTAAGCGCTGACTCGACGAAGGTTCGGAAAAGCCTCGCGGCAGGCTTCGAGAATGGGTTCCCAATGTGCGAGATCCATGACCAGCGCATCGCCGTCGGCTACGAAGACCTTGTCGATGCGCGAGCCCATCGCTTTTTCGGCCATGCGGATATCTTCGAGAGATTCGTCGAGGTTTCGTACACGGAAGTTCTTCTGCCGGTACATCGCGCAGTAGGTGCAAGCGTTCCACGAACAGCCGATGGTCGCCTGCAAGATGAAACTGTTCGCCTCGCTAGGAGGCCGATAGATATCCCCTTCGTAACGCACTGTCTTCTCTTTCACCCGACGCCGTTGGTGAAGGCTCGATCAACAAATCGCGCATGTTTCTAGTCGGTGCGCGTTTCGTCTTCCGCGGCTTCTTCCGTGGCTTCCACGCCATCCGCATCGGAGAAATCCGCGTTCTCGCTGCCTCGTACTTCTTCCTCGGCTTCCTCTTGCATTTCGAGGCCGAGCAGACGAGCGATCGAATGCTGGTAAGGAGGTCGCGCGATGCCCGCTTCAGTGATGATGGCGGTCACCAATTCCGCGGGCGTGACGTCGAAGGCTTGGTTCATCACTTCGATTCCTTCGGGAACGATCCGTTGCTCCAAGACGTGGGTCACTTCTCGAGGATTTCGTTCTTCGATGGGAATCATCTCGCCGTTGGGACACTCGGCGTCGATGGTGGAATTCGGCGCAGCGACATAAAAAGGAATTCCATGGCGCCTTGCGAGCACGGCGACCATGTAGGTGCCGATCTTGTTGGCGACGTCTCCGTTGCGAGCGATGCGATCCGAACCGACGACGACTAGGTCGATCTCACCTCGAGCCATCAAAGCGCCGGCCATCACGTCGGGTATCACCGCACCGGGAATTTCGTCTTCGAGCATTTCCCACGCCGTCAAGCGCGCGCCCTGCAGAAACGGCCGCGTCTCGTCGGCAATCAAGCGCACCGTCTTACCGTCTTCCATCGCCGCACGCACGACGCCGAGAGCCGTGCCGAAACCCGCGGTAGCTAGCGCACCCGCGTTGCAGTGCGTCAGCACCGTCGCGCCGTCCGGTACGAGCATGGCCCCTTGCGCACCGAGTCGTCGATTGGTCTCGATGTCTTCGGCGTGCATCGTTCGAGCTTCTTGCTCGATGAGGTCGCGAAGCTCGGATGGCGACTTGCCGTCGGCGTGCGCGCGTCGCATCAAACCCAGCAGGCGGTCCACCGCCCAAGCCAAGTTGACCGCCGTAGGACGCGCATCCTTGAGCGCTCGTCCCGCCGCCTCGATCTCTTCGACGAAGTCTCGGTCTCCCTCGAGCGCTCTCGCCGCAGCTACGGCCATGCCGTATCCGGCCGTGATGCCGATGGCCGGCGCCCCTCGAACCACCATCTCGCGAATGGCTTCCACGGTGCTGGGAATGTCTTTGCAGGCAAACCACGAAGACTCGTGCGGCAAGCGCCGCTGATCGAGCAACTCCAATAGACCATC
>JALUUK010000645.1 GCA_027021395.1 Acidobacteriota bacterium | reverse complement strand
TCGGCCGAGTCACACGCCGGCCGCCGGAATCTCGCGCCCCATCAGCTCGGCGATCCGAGCCATCTGGCCGAATAGTTCTTCGTATTGTTCCGGCACGAGTGCTTGTGCTCCGTCGGAACGAGCCTCCTCAGGCATGTCGTGGACTTCGACGTGGACGCCGTCGGCGCCGGCGGCGAGCGCAGCGAGTGCACATGCCGGAATCAGGTCGGGCCGGCCTGTCGCATGGCTCGGATCCGCAATCACCGGAAGGTGTGTCAACTGACGCGCCAGTGGAATCGCCGCCACATCGAACACGTTGCGCGTCGCCGAATCGAAGCCTCGAATCCCGCGTTCGCAAAGGACGATCTTCGAGTTCCCTTGCGAGGCGATATACTCGGCACTCATAAGCCATTCGGTCACGGTAGCGCTCATGCCTCGCTTGAGCAACACCGGTTTGGCCGTCTGACCGACTTCGCGCAAGAGCACGAAATTCTGCATATTCCTGGCGCCGACCTGGAGCATGTCGCTGTATTCATCGACCACTTCCACCAGCCGCGGATCGGTCACTTCCGTGACGACCGGCATGCCGACTTCATCACCCGCCGTTCGCAGGAACTCGAGCCCCTGCTTCCCCAGCCCCTGAAACGAGTAAGGGCTCGTTCGAGGTTTGAACGCGCCTCCTCGAAGAATGTTCGCACCCGCTTGTCGCACTCGACGAGCGATCCGCACCATCCGCTCTTCCGATTCCACGGCACATGGACCGGCGATCATCCCGAGCGATCCTCCGCCGACCGGGACCGATCCGACCTGCACCACGCTCGACTCGGCATGACCCTCACGGCTCACCAGCTTGTACGGAGGCAGCACCGGAATCACATCGGCGACTCCCGGTAGAGCCTGCAACGGTTCGCTGCGCAACGACTCCTCGTCGCCGATCACTCCGATGATCGTCCGGTACGACCCGCGACTCAGATGGGCCGAGTACCCAAGCTGTTCGACCCGCTCGATCACGTGATCGATCTGCTCGTCGGTCGCTCCCGGCTTCAAAATGACGATCATGTCGGTGCTCGATGGTGGCTGAAGTTCATGTCGTGCATCAGGCGTTCGACCGTGCCCGCGCCGCGAGCCTCGGATCGGAGCGAAGCGGGAGCGGGACACTGCGTCCCGTTTCCGCCGCCTTGTAGATGGCCAGGATGAGCTCCACCGATCGTCGCCCTTCGGGGCCGTCGATCAGCGGCCGGCCGCCGGTCCGTATCGCCTTGAGCACATCCTTGAACTGAGCGAGGTGACCGTGATAGCCGATCGCCGAGGGATCGGCGGCGCCACCGCCCGACGTCGTCCGACCGGCCAGCCGCCGCTTGATGGCGGCGTCGGCACGCGTCGACTTGGCAAACTCCCATGCCTTGATGTCCTCTTCCTCCAACACGGCCGACCCCTGATCCCCATGCAGCTCGATCCGCTTCAGAAACCCCGGATACGCGGCGGTCGTGGCCTCGATCGTGCCGAGTGCTCCGTTCTCGAACGTAAGCGACGCGACCGCTGCGTCCTCCACATCGATTCGCTTGTGGGCCAGCGTGGCGGCTCGAGCCGATACGTCGGCCGCGGGCCCCATGAGCCACAACAGGAGATCGACGCTGTGAATCGCCTGGTTCATCAGCGCTCCGACACCAT
>JALUUK010000644.1 GCA_027021395.1 Acidobacteriota bacterium | reverse complement strand
GCGAACGAGAACCCGTACGCCGGCTGATCCAAGAAATCGGCAAGGTGATCGTCGGCCAAGAAGATCTGGTCGAAAAGGTCGTCATCGGCTTGCTCTGCCACGGTCACCTGCTTCTCGAGGGAGTGCCTGGACTCGCCAAGACCCTGTTGGTGCGAACCTTCGCATCGTGTTTCGATGC
Organism: Acidobacteriota bacterium; assembly: GCA_027021395.1. Lineage (GTDB taxonomy): Bacteria > Acidobacteriota > Polarisedimenticolia > J045 > J045 > JALUUK01. The sequence goes on along the minus strand of JALUUK010000644.1, from coordinate 1,474 downwards.
ATCGTTCCGTCGCATTCAGTTCACCCCGGATCTCCTGCCCGCCGACCTGATCGGCACCCAGGTCTACGATCCACGCGATAGCAGCTTCCTACCGCACAAAGGACCGATCTTCGCCAACGTCGTCCTCGCCGACGAGATCAATCGCGCACCGGCGAAAGTGCAGTCGGCCCTACTCGAAGCCATGCAAGAACGGCAGGTGACGATCGGAGAAGAAACCTTCGACCTCCCCTCCCCTTTCTTGGTGCTCGCGACACAGAATCCGCTCGATCAAGAAGGGACTTACCCGCTTCCGGAGGCCCAGGTCGATCGTTTCCTCTTCAAGGTGATCGTCGACTATCCGGCACGCGATGAAGAAAAGATCATCGTCCGCAACATGTCCGGCGGCGAAACCCCCGCGGTGGAGAAGATCCTCGCCCCCGATGACGTCCGACACATCAGAGAAGTGGTCGCGAAGATTCACGTCGACGAACGCATCGAGGACTACATCATCGACCTCGTACGCGCCACGCGAGATCCCGAGGCGTTCGGCGTCGATGCCAAGGAACTCGTGCAATACGGCGGGTCGCCCCGCGCATCGTTGGCCCTAGCGCAAGCCTCGAGAGCCCACGCCTTCCTCAGAGGACGCGGCTTCACGACCCCGGAGGATGTCAAAGCCATCGGCTACGACGTGCTCCGCCATCGCATCATTCCTTCCTTCGAAGCCGAGGCGGAAGAGATCAACTCCGACGAGATCGTGCGCCGCGTCTTCGACACGATCCAGGTGCCGTGACGGCCGGGAACGTCGCCGATCCCGAAGTCCTGCGACGAGTCCGCCGCATCGAGATTCGTACACGACGCATCGTGACCGAGACTCTCGCTGGAAGCTACAACTCCGCCTTTCGCGGCCAAGGTATGGAGTTCGCCGAAGTCCGCGAATACCAGCCCGGAGACGACATCCGCAACATCGACTGGAACGTCTCCTCGCGCTCCACCCGTCCCGACCGCCCCCTCTTCGTCAAAGTCTTCGCCGAAGAGCGAGAGCTGACCGTACTGATCCTCGCCGACGTCTCGGCATCGACGGGTTTCGGTACCGGAGAGCGCCTCAAGCGCGAGGTGATGGCCGAGGTGGCGGCACTGCTCGCCTTCGCCGCCATCCGGAATCGTGATCGCGTGGGGCTGATCCGCTTTTCCGACCGCATCGAGCAGTACCTGCCGCCACGCAGCGGCACGACTCACGTGCTGCGGGTCGTGCGCGAAGTTCTGCAGCCTCCGGCCCGACGACGAGCCACGAACATCGCCTCCGCCTTGGAATACCTGATCCGCGTACAGCGCAAACCGGCCGTCGTTTTCTTGATCTCCGACCTGTTAGCGCCCGATTTCGAAACACCGCTCAAACTCGCCGCGAGACGTCACGACCTCATCGCAGTCGACGTCTTCGATCCGGCGGAACGCGAGGTGCCTGCCGTCGGGGCGGTCCATTTCGAAGACCCCGAAA
>JALUUK010000643.1 GCA_027021395.1 Acidobacteriota bacterium | reverse complement strand
CTTGGGCGCCGTGGTAGGCCATGGAAACGAACCGAAGAAACCGGGCAAGCGGCTCGGCGATCCGCGTGCCAACCCGACGATCAAACCGGGCGACTGGGCGCAATGGGGCGGAACGAGCTACCGCAACAATGTCCCTCAGACAGCGGCCAAGATCGCCATCGAGTGGGAACCGGGGAGCTTCAACCGGATCACCGGCGAGTGGCATGCGGACTCGGCCAAGAATATCAAATGGGTCGCCACGCTCGGGACGCAAACGTACGGTAATCCGGTGGTCGCCGACGGCCGAATCTACGTCGGGACGAACAACGGATCGGGGTACCTCAAGCGGTATCCGGCCGAGGTCGATCTCGGTTGCCTCCTCTGCTTCCGGGAATCGGATGGGAAGTTCTTGTGGCAGCATTCGAGCGAAAAACTTCCGACCGGACGCGTCCACGACTGGCCCAAGCAGGGGATCTGCTGCGCGCCGCTGGTCGAGGGAACACGGTTGTGGGTCGTCACCAGCCGCGGCGAAGTGCGCTGCCTCGACACCGAAGGCTTCTACGACGGTGAAGATGATGGCCCGGTCACCGGCGAAATAGGGCGACTCTTCGACTGGCGCAAAACGCCCGATGATGCCGCATTCGCCGATGCCGTTGCGGCGCTCGGAAAGGGCAAGCTCACGCAACCGCTCGCCGACCGATTCGCCAAGTCCGGCATGCCGATCAAGAGCAGCTACGTCGTCGCGGCCGACGGCAAGAATCGGTGGACGGTCACTGCGGTCGTGGAGAGCGCCGAACGGGTCATGTCGATCGAGATCAAAGGCCCGAAACTGAGCGCGTTCAAGGTGATCACGCCCGACGACAAGCACGAAGCCGACACCGTGTGGGTGCTCGACATGATGAAAGAACTCGGCGTGTCGCAGCACAACATGGCCGCCTGCTCGATCACGTCGTTCGGCGACCTGATCTTCGTCAATACGTCCAACGGCGTCGATGAATCGCATAAGAACATTCCGGCACCGAAAGCGCCGAGCTTCATCTGTGTGGACAAGAACACCGGCAAGGTCTACTGGACCGACAGTTCGCCCGGCCTGAATATCCTCCATGGCCAATGGTCGTCACCCACGATCGGCATTTTGGGAGGCGTACCGCAGGTGCTCTTCGCCGGCGGCGACGGATGGCTCTACAGCTTCGCGGCCGACAAGGGCGCAAACGGCAAGCCGACGCTGCTCTGGAAGTTCGACTGCAATCCGAAAGAGTCGAAATGGGAGTTGGGCGGCACCGGCACCCGAAACAATCTCATCGCAACTCCCGTGATCTATGACGGGCTGGTCTACATCGCCGTCGGACAGGACCCCGAACATGGCGAAGGTGTCGGACATCTATGGTGCATCGATCCGACGAAGCGAGGCGACGTCAGCCCGCAATTGGCCGTCAAGGTCGGCGATCGCCGGACGCCGATCCCGCATCGGCGACTGCAGGCGGTCGATCCGACGCAGGGGGAAGTGGCGATCGACAATCCGAACTCCGCTGTCGTGTGGCACTACCACCAGGGCGACTGGAACGGCAACGGCGAGGTCGAATTCGAAGAAGAGATGCACCGCAGTTGCGGCACGGTCGCCATCAAGGACGACCTCCTCTTCATCGCCGATTTCAGCGGCCTGTTCCACTGCCTC
>JALUUK010000642.1 GCA_027021395.1 Acidobacteriota bacterium | reverse complement strand
CCACCCGCGTACTTCCGTCAGTCGGATATCGGTCGGCTTGCCCATGAATCACTTCCGCTACGATGCGTCAGACAAGGCCCTTTCGGACAGCCCAGACCGCGGCCTGCGTGCGGTCGCTGACCCCGACCTTGCGCAAGATGTGCTGCACGTGCTCCTTGACCGTTTCGTAGCTGATGTGCAATTCGTTGGCAATCTCCTTGTTCGTCAGTCCGGTTGCCAACTGCTTGAGCACTTCATATTCGCGATGGGTCAGAGGCACTTCGACGTCGCCCGAAACGCGCGGGGTCGTGAGCGCACCGGTCACACGCCGCAACTCTTCCCGCGACCATGCGTTCTCCGCCGCGGCCGCCTTCTCGATCGTCTCCAAGATCTGCTCGCGATCGGAAGTCTTGAGGATGTAGCCGGCCGCTTCGAGTGCCACGGCACGCGCGATATAGGCCGGATTGTCGTAGGCCGACATCATCACGACCGCCATATCGGGAAGCTCGTTCTTGATGGCGCTGAGCACCTTGAGTCCATCGGTGTCGGGAAGCCGCACATCAAGTATCACCAGATCGGGTTGAAGTTCGCGGACGAGCGACATGGCCTCGCCACCATCGCTCGCCTCCCCGACGACTTCGATATCCGTGCCCTCCAAAAGTGCGATGAATCCCAACCGCACGAGCTTGTGGTCGTCCACCAACACGACGCGGATCGTCATTGAATGTGCTCCATTGATAAAAAAAGACGTAGCAACGAATGACGGGATTATGACATACGGCCGGTTGCGACAACAGTAGACCGCTCTGCCGGGCAATCACCTTCAGTCATGAAGAGGGAGGAACGCTTGAGTCGTCGCGCTGCCACTGCAAGCCGCCTTGAAAGAACGGACCGGAATCGGAAGCGCGGCTCTCACCCGAGGCCCGATCGGGCCGCGCTCGCTTGAGCTCTCGCTCGAGGCGCTCGACTGCCGCTTCACGTTCGCACAGTTGACGCTCGAATCGGAGCAATCTCGCTTCCCACGCGGCCAGCCGATCGGCTAGATCGTCCTCCTCGACCGATGAGGACCCCGATCCGAACAACGGACCGCTCGCGTTGTTATCTGCCTCCACCACCGGCTCCTCCGAAGCCGCCGTTCGCTCGGCCTGAGGGAGCGGTCCCAACTCGAAGTCTCCCGACGGCACCCGGCCGTTGGCGGCGCGAGCCACCTCTCGAAAATAGAGCTCCACCCCCGCCAGCGCGACCTGTCGCCCGGGCCGGATCCGCGCTGCATGAAACCGAATGCCCTTCTTCCGCGTGCCATTGGTACTGCATAGATCGACGATCCACGCGTGACGGCCATCCCAGTAAGAGACCGCATGCGCATCCGAGACAGCCGACAGGCCGATTCGAAGGTGACACTCGCGGGCCCGTCCGATGAGCGTCAATGGCCGTCGCTGCCACCGGCGCGCCAGGACGCGGCCCTCGTGACGCAGTTCCCACAAGGGAACTTCGCTCCCGTAGGGAAGCTTCGCATCGAGCTCCGAAGCATGCGGCAACAGCGGACTCTGGTCGCCAAATGAAACCCACAGGCGACTGTCGCCGCAACGAATCGCCTCGTCTTCGTCCACCCAGCCGCGACCCGGCATGTCCGCGCATAGGGGAAGACAGAAGATTCCGGTCTCCGTGCCGTGGAA
>JALUUK010000641.1 GCA_027021395.1 Acidobacteriota bacterium | reverse complement strand
CGCCCCGACGCGACCGTTCCACGGCGTGTCTGGTTGCGTATCGAAGTTGCCGACCGCGCGGGCAACCGCACGGCGTCGGTCCACCGGGCGCCGATCGACCTTGCCGGCCTGGCGCCTCGAGCCCGCATCCGCGGGGTACGGCCGTAAGCTGGACAGCGCCAGCTTCGGCGCCCCATGCCTTATCGCGGGGTTGTCGCGACGCTACCGGCGCTACTTCGACGCCGAGAGTCGGTTGACGGCATTGATGATCGCTTTCAATGAAGCTTCGACGGTGTCGGTCGAGACCCCCACGCCGCGGACGATCCGGCCCTCATGCTCGATCTCGATGGCTGCTTCACCCTGCGCATCGCGGCCGAAGGTGGCACTCCGAACCTGATAGTCGCGGCACAACAGGGTGAACCCGGTGATCTCTTCGATCGCGTGGAACGCGGCATCGATCGGCCCGTCTCCCTCGTCGACCTCCACCGACAGATCCTCGTCGCCCCGGCGCAATGTGACGCGGACCTTGGGCGGCTCGCCGGCATGCGACGTGATCGTGTAGTCGTGCAGCGACCACTCCGCTCGAGGAACACCGTGCAATTGCTGTTCGATGAGTGCCACCAGGTCGCCGTCGTAGATTTCCTTCTTCTTATCGGCCAGCGTCTTGAATTCCTCGAAGACGGCTTGGAGCTGTTCTCCGTTGAGCCGGAATCCGAGTGTTCGAGCTCGGTCGGCGAGCGCCGCGCGGCCGGAGTGCTTGCCCAGAACCAGATCGCTCTTCGTCAGCCCGATATCTTCGGGGCGCATGATTTCGTAGGTCGAGCGTTCTTTGAGCATGCCGTCCTGGTGGATGCCCGCTTCGTGGGCGAACGCGTTGCGCCCCACGATCGCCTTGTTGCGTTGTACTTGAAGTCCGGTGACGGCCGAGACGAGCCGGCTGGTCGGGACAATCCGCTCCGTGTTGACACCGGTCATGCACGCGAACGCATCGGCGCGCGTCCGCATCGCCATGACGATCTCTTCCAGCGCGCAGTTGCCCGCTCGTTCACCAATGCCGTTGACCGTGCACTCGACCTGCCCTGCCCCGGCCTCGATCGCCGCCAGGCTGTTGGCGACCGCCAGTCCCAGGTCGTTGTGGCAGTGGACGCTGAGGACCGCCTGGTCGATGTTCGGTACGCGATCGCGCAGCAGGCGAATCGTGCCCGCCATCTGGCTCGGTACGGCATACCCTACCGTATCGGGGATATTGATCGTCGTCGCTCCGGCTCCGATCGCCGCCTCGACGACCTCGCACAAGAAGTCGTGCTCGGTCCGCGCCGCATCCTCCGGAGAGAACTCGATGTCGTCGCAGTAGCCCTTCGCCCGCTCAACGCCTCGAATCGCTCGCTGGATGATTTCCTCACGCGTCATCCGCAGTTTGAATTCGCGATGGATGGCACTGGTGGCCAGGAAGACATGAATCCGGGGCTGCTCCGACCCCTTCAGCGACTCCCAAGCTCGATCGATGTCCTGCTCGGCACACCGAGCCAGTCCGCAGATCGTCGCGCCGCGAATGGTCTGCGCGATCTCGCGGACCGCTTCGAAGTCGCCCGGCGAAGCGATCGGGAACCCGGCTTCGATGACATCGACGCCGAGATCGACGAGCGCTTGGGCGACTTCGAGTTTCTCGGTGAGGTT
>JALUUK010000640.1 GCA_027021395.1 Acidobacteriota bacterium | reverse complement strand
CAATGGATCGTGTGGGGAGTTTCCGGCATGGAAACCCGCACGGCGACGCTGCTCGTCTTTGTCGCGACGTTGGTCATGATCTGGGAGATTCGACGAAAGCGGCGGATCGCCTGGATCAGCGCCATCCTCTTCTTTCTGGCCACGATCTTCCGTCCGGAAGCCCCGCTCCTGCATCTCGCTGCGGCCGGCGGCGCATTCTCGGCTACGGGACTCGGACGAGAGGCCGGCAACGAACGCCGGACCCGGATCTTCACCATCGTCACCTCGGGGCTGCTCCACGGGGTCTTGCTCCTCATCCTGACTCTCGGACGTTTCCTCTATTTCGGCAAACCTCTTCCCAACACTTTCTACGCCAAAGTCGGCGCGGCTCAGTTCGATGACGGAATTCCCTATCTTTGGAATTTTCTCTGGCAGACTCACGCATGGACTTGGCTGCCGCTGCTGGTTCTCGCGCTCCTCTTCGCACGCGGCCTTCGCCGCCTCACCGCCTACACCTTTGCCGTGCAGATTGCCGCTCTGACCCTTTGGTTGCTCTATGAGGGAGGCGGCCGCTGGGAATTTCGCTTCTTCGATGTCGCGCTTCCGCCGATCGCATGGCTCACGGCGATCGGTCTTGCCGAAATCAGCGAGCGATTCCGGCCGAAGAAGAAAGTCCGCCGATGGATGATCCCGGCTTTGCTCGCACTTCTGCTCGTCGCCCAACTCAGCGCGATTCTCACACCGTTTCGATGGTTCGGAGAGGTGTACTCCGCGCAAACGCTCTTGCGCGCGGCACGGGTCGGCTTGCAAGAGGGCGGCATACTCAGCCGCTACCTCGGACCGAATGATCGCATCTGCACAGGATGGGCCGGAGCCATTCCCTACGTCACGGACGCTTGGCATTTCGACCCTTGGGGCCTCAACGACCCGAACAATCGAACGAAGCGCTTCGATCCTTCACTGCCGCTCTTTCATCAAAGATACGCCACCTGGGAAGATGTGGTCGCTGCCGACGTGACCTTCGTCGACATCTACAATGACTTCCTCTGGCCGACGCCCTATCCGGATGGCGGCCTGACCGGTGCTCCCGTAACGCCTTGGGCCAAGGCCGGCGAGATGGTCTACTCCATCAAGCTACCCGAAGGCCTCTATTTCATTTTCTCCTCCCCCCGGCCACGCGAAGACATCGTCCGTTGGGCCCGCGAGCGTCGCCTGACCTTGCAATACTCCGTGCCGCTGCCTGCGGGGGTTCCCCAGATCTTTCGTTCCGCCAAGGAAAACCGGCCATGAGAAAACTCGTCTCGATCATCCTGGTCTGCGCCGGGGCATGGCTGCCGGCCGCTTGGATCTTCCTTCAACGGGACGAATGGATCCGCAGCACCTTCGCGCCGCGTCGCTATGATCCATTCTTTTCGCTCGCACTCGATGCGCTTCCCACCGGATTGCTCTTTGCGGGCATGGCCGTGCTGCTGTGGATGCTGGTCGCACGCATACCCCGCGTCCCTCCTTCCAGACCTCGAGGCCGGGTTCTGCTTGCGATCGTGATCGTTGCGGCCGCGGCATGGTCGCTGCGTTCGGAAGGAACGCGAAGTCATTCTTGGCCGATGATCATGTCCGATGATTTTCCATCGTACTATTTCGCCGCGGCCGCCGTCCGCCGGGGCCTCAACCCCTACGACGG
>JALUUK010000639.1 GCA_027021395.1 Acidobacteriota bacterium | reverse complement strand
GATCTCCGCCCGCACCCGATCGAGAAGCGCCCGGGCCTCCGCTCGCGCGGGCTCGCTGCCTTGGCCGGCTTCGAGCACGCGCTCGAGCGCCTCGATATAGCGTAGATCATCGACGCCTTCGCGGGCGGCTTCCCATTCCCTCAGATAGGATCGGCCACCGTTGAACTCGACACTGACATTCTTCCATTGCCACAGCATCACGACTTCGGTATCGAGCCTCCAGGTCAGATAGCCCACCTGATAGCGGACACTGGCCGGCTGGTTGCCGTAGATGTTGACGTAGGTCCCGTAGGTGCCTCCATCTTCCGCCGTGCGCTGCCTCGTCTCCGGACCAAGATACTTGTTGTGATAGACACGGGTCGTCAAACCCGGAAGCAGGCGAAGCGCCGGTTCGCCTTCGATCGCCGGAAACCAGAGTTTCGCCGGGTCCGGTTCTGAAACCGTCGGCTCGTTGCAGGTGATCATGGCATCGACTTTCGCCTCGACGGCAGCACGCAACATCGTCTTGGCGAGACGCATCGAACCCCTTGACTTGTGGGGCTCGTCGATGAGGTAGAAGAAGAGAGGGGGCCAACCCTTCTCCTTGCCGAGTTCTTCGAAGGCTTTCATGGCGGCGACCCAACCGTTGAAGATCTCCTTACCGAGCGGAGTCGTCGGAATCGCATCCGGATCGGGAACGGGATAGTAGGGACCCTTGTGGCGATCTACGCCATCTAAAGCCTCACCCTTCTCAAAGAAAAGTTCATATCCTTGACCATAGTCGACCGACCGAAGGTCGGCATGCTCACCGGTGAGCGCCCCACCTTGACCGAGCGCCGCCAAAGTCGTTCCGACAAGGTGCTTGTACATCATCAAGCCGATCGGCCGATCGACGCCGAGACCGTGTCTTCGCGCAGCCTCGATGACCTCGGTGACACGATCCATGCGCCCTCGAAAATCGAAGTCTCCGTCGCGGTACTTCGGCAGCGTCTGCTTCGGCCATCCGTGATTGACGCAGATCGTGTTCATCCCATGAGCACGACTGTCGGCCAAGACTTCCTCATCCAACGGGAAGTTGTTCCCGAAAAGGAAAATCGCCGGATCGGCATCGCGCAGCGTGAAAGGAAGCACCTCCAAGGTATAGTCGACGAAGCGCTCGACTTCCCTAGGTCCCGCAGCACCGGATGTGTCCTGCGACATTTCGGCCGAAACTTCGATTCGCCCGCGGTACACCCCCGCCGCGGCCTCCTCGGGAACCTGCACGGTGATCCAGAACTGTTGAGTCGTATGCGCGTCAAGATCTACGGCATCGCGCGCGTCGAGATAGCCGGGCGGACGCGGGTGTCCCTTGATCGGGCGCCAACGCTGCAGAGGGTCGATATAGCGCGTCACCAACACCGTAAAGGCGCTCGCTGGAATCACCGCACCATCTTCGCCTTGGAGATCACCGGCCGTCACGGTGAGGTTCTTCAGATTCGTGCCCGCGCGCACGCCGAGACTTGCCGGTTCGTACTCGCCGGGAGTGGCCAGCAGTGAAATCGGCCGATTCACTTCTTCCGGGGCGGGACGGTCCTCGAGATAGATCGCTTCGAGATAGTGCCGGGAAAAGACCGTGATATCCGGCTCAGGAGCCTCTTCGGCTTGACAACTCCAACCGAGCGAAGCCACCAGCGAGAGCAAGGCAAGTCGCGAAGCTAGGCCGAAAGCGCCATCGTTCGAGGGCCCGCAAGACATCCAACGAAACAAGCGATCCGGCATCGAGGCGCCGGGCGACGAATTCTTGCCACAGAACTCTGGTCGGTTCATCGAGGCTCCCTTGCCTGAAGGGCTCGCCGATCAGGCTCCTATTCTAGCGGCTTTCTTTTTCGTGACCTTCTTCTTCACCGCTTTCTTCTTCGCGGCTTTCTTCTTCGCTGCTTTCTTCTTCGTAGCTTTCTTGGCCGAGGCCTTTTTCTTCGCTTTGCGCCGCGGAGGTTTACCGTTCTCTTCGAGAATCTTCAGGGCAGACTCGAGCGTCAATTCATCGAGCGATACGCCATTGGGAAGCGATGCATTGAGTTCGCTGTTCGAGATATACGGACCGTACGGGCCATCGAAAACTTGCACGGCATTCTCGGCGGCGTCCTTGCCGAGTTCCTTGAGCACCTTCCGAGTCGTGCGCTGGCCGCGACGGCGCTTGGGCTCGGCCAAACGAGCGACGGCTTGCTCGAGAGTGATCTCGAAGATCATCTCCTCGCTATCGATCGACCGCGTCTCATCACCGCTCTTGATGAATGGACCGAAGCGCCCCTTCGTGGCGATCACCTCATCGCCGGTTTCCGGATGCACACCAACCACGCGCGGCAACGACAGCAATTTCAGCGCTTGCTCCAGCGTGGCCTCATCTTCGCTCATGCCGCGAGGCAAGGACGCGCGCTTTGGTTTTTCCGCGCCTTTTTCCGTTGGAGTTTCCCCAAGCTGCACGTAGGCGCCGAAACGACCCGTCATGGCGTAGACCGTCAGGCCCGTCTTGGGATCTTCGCCCAACACGAGCGGACCGCGGTTTTTCTTCTCGATCAGATCGATCGATTCCTCAACGGTTAGATCCGCCGGAGCGATACCTGCCGGAATCGAAGCCATCTGGCGCTCTTCACCCACACGCATTTGCACATAGGGGCCGTAACGGCCGACTTTGACGACGACCTCGGCGTCGCTGCTCGGATGCCGGCCTATGACGATCTCCGGATACTCGATCTGATCCTCTTCCTTGGAGATTCGCGCATCGAGCCCGGGCTCGCCGTTTCCGCCGTGGTAGAAACGATGTAAGTGATCGCGATAGTCGATCTCGCCGGCCGCGATCTCATCGAGTTGACGCTCCATCTTGGCGGTGAAGCGAATGTCGACGTAGTCACCGAAGTGCTCTTCCAGCAACTTGGTCACCGCGAAGGCCGTAAAGGTCGGAACGAGTGCGTTCTTTTGCTTGTCGATGTAGCCGCGCTGCTGAATCGTATCGATGATCGAAGCGTAGGTCGAAGGACGACCGATGCCTTCGGCTTCGAGCTTCTTGACGAGGCTGGCCTCCGTATAGCGCGCCGGCGGCAGGGTCTCGTGCCGTGTCGCCTCGACGCGTAGAGGATCTAGGCTCTGCCCTTTGGACATCGGCGGCAAGAGCACTTCCTTATCGGCGAGTTCCGCGTGAGGATCATCGGAGCCTTCGACGTAGGCCCGCAAGAACCCCGGGAACTTCACGGTCTTCCCGCTGGCATTGAAAGTTGCGGTACCACCGCCTGAGCCCTGATCGCCGGAGAGAGGGGCTTCGATCTCCACCGCCGTTCGCAGCAGCCGAGCATCGGTCATCTGACTTGCGACCGTGCGCTTCCAAATCAGCTCGTAGAGCTTCATTTCTTCGACATCGAGGTACTTCGCCAACGAGTCGGGGGTTCTGGAGACCTCCGTCGGGCGAATCGCTTCGTGAGCTTCTTGAGCCCCGGCGGCTTTCGTCTTGTACTCGCGCGGCCCATCCGTGTAGGCATCGCCATACTTCGTCCGAATCACCTCCTCGGAATCGTGAAGCGCCTTCTTGGAGAGTGTGACGGAATCGGTACGCATATAGGTGATCACACCGACGCGTTCGCCGTTGAGGTCGATGCCTTCATAGAGGCGTTGAGCTATGCGCATCGTACGACGTGCGGCGAAACCCAACTTGCGGTTGGCTTCCTGCTGCAAGGAAGAGGTCGTAAACGGCGGTGCCGGACGGCGCGTGAAGGGCTTTTCCTCGACGTTGCCGACCTTCCACGGGCGCTCGAATCGATTGAGCAAGTCACCGATCGAATCCTCGTCGCGGATCCACAGTGCCTTGCTGCCGCTCTTGAGTTGACCGGTATCCGGGTCGAAATCCTGGCCGGTGGCGATTTTCTCGCCGCTGACGCGAGCGAGCTTCGCAGTGAAGTTCGTACCATCGATCCCGAACTCCGCCTCGGCGCCAAAGTAGCAAGCCGTCACGAAGGAGCGGCGTTCGCGCTCGCGCATCACACACAGCCGAACGGCGACGGACTGCACCCGTCCGGCCGAGAGCCCACGCCGAACCTTCTTCCAAAGCACCGGCGAGAGCTTGTACCCGAAGAGCCTGTCGAGAATGCGCCGGCTTTCTTGTGCTCGGACCAGCCCCTCGTGGATCTCTCGCGGAGAACTCACGGCCTCGCGAATGGCCTCGGCGGTGATCTCGTGAAATGCGATGCGCTTGACCGGGACTTTCGGCTTGAGGACCTGCACCACATGCCAGGAGATACTCTCCCCCTCGCGATCTTCATCCGTGGCCAGCAACACCTCGTCGGCCTCGGCAAGAGCTTCCTTCAACTTCTTGACATATTTCTTCTTATCCGCAGGAACGACGTAGAGGGGCTCGAAGCCGTCATCTACGTTCACGCCCAAGCGAGCCCAGGATTCCTTCTTATAGCGCGCGGGAATATGCTCGGCCTTCTCGGGCAAATCGCGAATATGCCCGTAGCTGGCCTCCACCACATAGTCCGACCCGAGGATCCGGCTGATCGTCTTGGCCTTGGCCGGAGACTCCACGATGACGAGCGACGACATGCTGCTAGACCTCTCTTTCCTTGTCCCGGATAGCGGGCACGACCTCTTCGACAGCCCTCCGGGGCGCCCCGGGTGCCGGCGTAGATTGGACACCCCGGAGCACTTCGTCAAGCCGCATGCGACAGTCCAGCGTGCCGGGTCCCTGATGCGGATATATAGGAACGGATCCGAAATTGCCAAGCCGCTTGCAGGGAAAAGGGCTGAGCCCCTTCGCGAAACGAGTTCGCGCACCGCCCCGCATCGACCGCCGCCTCTTCTTCGAGACGACACCTCCAGGAGAGATCTAACCTATTGAATTTCCTTGGCTTATAAGGACTATCTCGGATGATTAAGCGGTCCCTGCCGAGAGGTCTTTCTTCTCTTGGGCGACCTCGTTCCCCCTCGTCGAAGCGGGCGACGAGAGAATGTCGGCGATGAGTGGATCTCGCCCTCTCCAACGCCCGAAGCCGCTGACGGTGCGCTCCTCGTCCGGGGCGGAAGATTCCGGCCACAGGGTGGTCACCCGATGACGAATCGTACCCGCGATTCGCTGAACCTCGAGATCGAAAAGCGGTACGAAGCCCACGCGGCGGTGCGAATTGACCGAACGCCGGGTATCGATCTGAAACGAACCGTAGATCCGCTCGATCCCCCGAGCGTGTAGGAGTTCGACCGCCTCGGACCAATACTTGTGAAAAACTCCGCTCATTCGGTACTTCGGGAGCACGTCGAGACCGAAGGCCCAAGCCGAGTTCTCCCCCATCTCGAAGGAGTAGGCGTTGGCGAGGGAAACGTGTTCCGTCTTGACGTCGAACCACCCCATCGCAGCCGGCTCCCCTGCGACGTACCCCACCAGCAGCCAGGAGCCGTCGGCGAGGCTCTGCTCGAGCCGATGATGCCGGGGAAAGGCGGAAGCGAGCCGCAGCAAATCGTCTTCACACGCCCATCTCACATGAACGTCGGGCAACGGGCGCGCGAGACGCTTGGCCGCGACTAGACGCATGATCTTCAGGCGATTCGCGCGGAAGAGCGCCGGGGGAAAGGTCGATCGCGCCAGCGCTGCGCGCATCTCTGCCGTACACCCCTCGCGGAGGAGCTTCCCGGCGATCGATATCGTTCTCGACAAGATACCCATTTCCCTACTCTTCTCGCGCCGCGATCGGACTCGGGCTCGCCCCGAGGACGCTTCCTACGTATCGACCGAAAGCGGCAAAACCTTTAGGAATGAAGCCGCCGCGCATGGGGGAGGCCGTCTCGTCCGGAAAAGTCCCCAACCGTTCGGAATCAGTCAGCCAAAGCCGCGGGTCAATGATGCTCGCGGCGAGAAAAGGTCAACGCACACCCAACGAAAAACGCGAGCCGCACCGGCACCCGGTGCCGAGGTTCTCCCGCTTGATTCTGAGTCGTCGTCCCCTGTTCGAACTCCGTCGCGATGACGAACGGAAAGCACTCCCTTCGATGATATTCACCCAACCAGGATGCCAGTCTAGCCGCAGTCTCCACCTCGTGCAAGAGCTTCGATGAAGCGCTCGATCCGCGACATGTTCTTGGCGTAGTCGAGTTCTTCTTTGACGAAGACTCGGGCCGATTCGATCCCCCGAATTCGGCGCTCGTCGTCTTCGGCGAGATCACCGAGGTGTCGGGCCAACGACTCGGCATCCCCCACGTCGAAGAGATCACCCGTCTCCCCCTCCCTAACGAAGGGAGAGTTCGCGGCGATTTTGGTGACGACGGGATAAGTCCCCACCGCCATGGCCTCGAAGAGCGAAGATGAGGCTCCATCGGTACTCGACGTGCTGACGTAGACATCCGACCAAGCCAGAACCTCGGGAATTGCAGGCGGGGCCACTTTGCCGAGAAAGCGGACCTTGGCACCGAGCCCCCCCTCTTCCACTCGTCGCTCGAGCCGCGGACGCTCGGGGCCATCGCCTCCGATCCGTGCTTCGAAAGGAACCCCCCGCTCGCCTAGCCGGAGCAGCGCATCGACCAGCGTATCGACGCGATAGAGGGGCTTGAGCCAGCGAATCGAAAGAATCCTCAGGGGATCGTCCGCCGCGCGAAGGCGTGATTGTCGGTAGGGAAAGAGGTTCAGGTCGACACCACGAGGCTGCACGAGCGTGCGTTCTCTGGAAAAACCCAGTTCGACGAGACGATCGGCGACATGCGGTGCCCAAGCCAGCATTCCGTCGAAGCGCCGCAACACCCAAGAGACAAGCAGGCGGTTGCGCATCTTCTTCGACCAGGAATCGAAATCGTCCACGAGCACATCACCTCCCGCCGCAGCGCCGACGAGCGGGCCCGGCGAACACAGGGCGGCAACGAACCCGTAGCTGGTCATGTAATAGGCCAAGGTGAGATCGGGCTGAATCTCTCGATACAAGCGACGCCCGCTCGCGCGAGCCTCGGGGATCATCCGTAAGGAGGTCGGCCCCTTGGACAAGCACTTTAGGAGCGGAACGGAATACGCCGTCTCCTCGGGCGGTATCTCGTGCAAGGTGGCGAGCGTGACCTCATGCCCTTGCCGGTTCAGGTGACTCACCCAGCGTGTGGCATGAGGCGAGGTCGCAGGACCGAAAAAGAGAATTCTCATCTCCAACGACTTCAGCGTTGCACGGTCATCAGGGGTGTGCGCGGCGCCTGCGCGCGATCGCGAGCCAAGATCCCCTCTCGTTCGGCCACACCGGCGAGAACCCAGAAAAATGCCATGATGATCTGCGGCTCCCAGCGCGCACCGAAAAGCATCGCCAAGGCCATCGCCACGGTTCCGGCAAACACTCCCGCCCCGAGACAGCGATGCAGAGGATCTTCGCAGTATTTCTGAGCGCGCCACCCGGCGGCAAGCATCATCACGAAGACGGCTCCTAACACCGCCAGCCCCAGCAACCCCTCCTCAGTGCCGACTTGGCAATAGGTCGAGTGTGCGCCCTTGAAACGCTTTAGTGTACCGTATTTCTCGAAGACATACGGATAGGACTTGTAGCCGTGTCCGATGATCGGCGATGGAGCCATCATTGCTGGAAGAGATTTGTACTGCTCGACGCGCATCTGGGCCGAGTCATCGACGATCTGATCGTCGACTCCGATATCACCCGACGTCTGCCCGGAAAGCGCCAACCGCTCCTTCACTGCTTCCGGAGCCCACAAGTTGAAGGTGGCCACGGCAAGGACCAAGAGCACCAGCAAGCGGCGATCCTTGAAGAGGGCGATGACGAGAAGCGCGCCGACGGCCCCGACCCATCCTCCGCGAGAAAGAGTCAAGATCAAAGCAAAGCCCACGAGGCCGCTGGCAACGAGAAACCAGAGATTCAGAGCCTTTCCGCCGACTCTGTTCAAAGTCAGAGACACGACGAATGGAAGGTACACCGCCAAAGCAGCTCCGAATGTATTGGGCTGTTGAGCGATCAAGGCCATTGCCCGTGCTCGCTCCAGATTGCCGGCGAGGAAGGGGATCATTCCTTCGTTGATGGCCTGCCCGCAGTTGAGCATCAACGAGGCGGTCGCCGCCATCAGAACCAACATCTGGTCACGCCGTTCGCGAAGGACGTGAAAACCGACCGGTAAGAAGATCATGAAGGCGAGATGATTCTTCGCCTTTTGCATGGTATCGAAGAGACCGCTTTGCCAGAACAATGACGCGACGACACAAGACATCAAAATCAGTAGTGCATAGACCAGCAACCACCGGCCGAGCGGTGTCCGCAAGTCGTCCTTGCCGGCAATCTGGTTCTGCCGGACCCAGATGAAGATCGCCATGGCGATCAGCAAGGTTTCGGCATTGAGGCCGCGGATGGGGATCATGCCGGGCGGTACCAGCGACATCGCCGGCGAACCGAAGACCAGCATGGCCAATCCCATCGCCGGACGGCGCATCGTCTGCACGATCATCAGAATGCCGAAGAAGATGATGAGACCGTACTTGACACTCTTGAACGGGAAGGCCCAAGCGATCGCCACGCATCCGATCGCCAAGATCAGCACCGATATCTCGTGCATCGCCAGCGTCTTTCCGGCACTCTCCTCGGGCGGCGGCTCGGATGGCACCTCCTTGAGATAGTTGTGGTGGCTAGCGGCAAGCGGCGACACGTGTTGGCACCTCGGCCCGACGGCTCGATACCCGGTCAAGAATAGGTTGCGCAAGCCCCGGCCGGCTACTTTTCGCTGTCGATTTCCTCGGGTCCGAAGCGGGATTCACCGAGAATCCGTCCCGTGCGCCCTTCCCGCGACCTCCTCGCAGCGAAGTGAGGCGGCCGGCTGCCGGGGCCGACGAGCCCTCCCCCTAGGCACCTCTCGAGCCCTTGCTATTTGGAGCGCAGCGCACGCAACAACGACCCAAGCATGTCGACCCCGAGCATCTTTGCCGCAAGCGTATGAATCCCCGCTGCCCCTAGACCGGCCGCAGCGAGACGCAGGAAATGA
The DNA here is from genome assembly GCA_027021395.1 of Acidobacteriota bacterium. Classification (GTDB taxonomy): domain Bacteria; phylum Acidobacteriota; class Polarisedimenticolia; order J045; family J045; genus JALUUK01. The sequence continues at coordinate 22,346 of JALUUK010000639.1, read as the reverse complement.
CTCCATCGATCGTCGACACTCACCGGATACCAGTGGAAGAACACCGCGACGAAAGCCGCCGCCCCTCCGCCCGCCAAGAGAAGACGGATCATCTGCCAAAGGAAACGGCGCGTATCGGGCCGCACGTCTCGGGGCAGCCAATGCCACATCAATCCGAGCCGGAAAAAGGTCGAGATCGAAGACGCCGCAGCGAGCGCTACGAAACCCCAGAAGAGAAGATCTTGACTCCATAGCCACATCAGAAGGGAAAGCGAAAGCAGCAGTTTGAAACCGATCCGCCAGAACCCTGCGATCATCGGGGTTCGTGTGTCGGCGTTGCCGATATAGACCTGAGAGATGATCTGCGCCATCCCGTAAAACGGTGCGGCCACGGCAAAGAGCGGCAGAGCGAGCGAGAGCAACCGCGTATCTTCGGCGCGAAATTCCCCTGTTTGGTAGATGAACCCCGCCACCTCCTCAGAGCCGGCGACGAGAATCGCCGTAAACGGCAGCATGAAATAAAGGCAGCCGCCGAGCGCGTACGAAAGGCGGCTACGGACCTCCTCGCGGCGTTTCTCGGCAAGCATCTTGGCGAACGACGGCAAGAGAACGGAGCCGGAAATCGTCAATACCAAATCCGTCACGACCCCGGAGAGCACGATGGCGTAGCTGAGAATCGAGAGGTGCCCTGCCGGAAGAAACGACGTGAAGAGGCGATCGAGAAGAACGTCGAGACGTGTTCCCGTCAAGCCAATGAAGAGCGGCAGCGCGACGGTCAGGACTTCGCGGATCTCCGGCGCTCGAGGCCGAAGCGTAAAGGAGTAGAACCGTCGGTACCGATAGAGAATCGAGAGCTGAATCAGGAGGGTTGCCGCCGCTCCGGCCAAGATCCCGAAGGCGTAGCCGCGAAGGCCCATCGTCTTGGCCAAGAGCATGATGCAAATGATCAGGACGACTGCATTGACGACCCGCCCCACGGCGGGAAAAACCTGCCGTCGATAGATGTTCTGCAGGCTGCCGAGCAGCACGGCAAGAACCGAAAAAACGATCGACAGAACGAGAATACGACCTTGCTCAGAAGAGGCGCTCCAGACACGCTCGTCCTGAAAGCCCCACGACATGGCGCGTACTAGAAACGGAGCGCCGAAAAAGAGAAGAACCGACAAGAGCACGAGAAAAACGGCGACCGTGTTGATGACATTGCTTGCCGCGCGCCAAGCGGCCTCTTCTCCCTCCTCATGCAGCCTCTTGGTAAAGATGGGCACGAAGGCCGCGCGCAACGGCATCTCGATCCAAGTCGCGAACATATCCGGCAGCGTCTTCGCAACGAGAAAGCCATCGAGCCCCCGCGTCGCACCAAAAGCGTGGGCCACGACACGCTCGCGCACGATGCCGATGATCTTCGCGACGAGGCCGAGACCGGTGACCAAGACTCCCGCCATCACCATGTATCGTGAATCGGCCCGCCTTCGCTTCGCCTCGGCTTCCTTCTCGATCTTGGGTTGCGCTTCGCCCTTCACTCGTTCTCCGCTCGACGCCCGAACGCTCCGAAAGCCGCCCCGAACCGACAGACTTGACCCGCGCTGCAGATCGCATCCATTGGCTCTGCCGATCGTGGGCCATCCGAGAAAAATGAATCGACGGCCTGTTCGAAGGACAATATAGTCCGAGTGTGGCGGGAGGTGTTAAGTCTTGGGCCTGAGATCATTGTACGCGACCTACCGACGACGACGACTCTATGGGCGCTGTCGGGCCTCTGATCTCGGCGTCGTGATCCTTCGCTACCATTCGGTCGGTCAAGCCCGCGATGTCGAAGGATATCTCGACCCCGGTCTTTCCGTTTCACCGGAGCGATTCCGTCAACAGATCAGAATTCTCGCCGCGAATTTCCGCTTCGGGAAACCCGACGACCTCGCAGCGAGACTTGCCGGAGAGGACGACGGAAAACCGTTGGCCGTGCTGACCTTCGACGATGGTTATCGGGATAATCACGACGTCGCCATGCCGATTCTGCTCGAGGAGGGCGCCGTTGCGGCCTTTTACATCACCACGGGACCACTGGCCCGGGGTCGCGGATTGTGGATTTCGGAGATCTGGCGGCTGACGAGGACGATGCCTCCCGGGAAAATCGACCTTCCACCGGAAGATCTGCGCTTCATGAACGGCGACTCTTCGGGGCGATACTCATACCGGCGTCGCCTGACCCGCTGGATGTCGCGGATCACCGAGGAAACGCGTGAGCACGCGCTCGACTACCTTGCGTCGCGAGCCGGCATCCCTCGAGGCGAAGGTCTCGGCGCGAGCTTCGTCACTCCCGATCAAATCCGCGCCATGCATTCCGCCGGTATGACCATCGGGGCGCACACCGTCTCCCATCCCCACCTCGACCATCTCGCGCCCGAGCACCATGGCCGCGAATTGGCTGATTCGAAACAGGCTCTCGAAGACATTCTAGGCAACGAAGTTCGGCACTTCGCCTATCCCAATCCCGGCGGCGGGGGATCCATCCTCCCTGAGGCCGTAGCATCCGTGCGTGCAGCCGGTTTTCAAACCGCGGTGACGTCGACCCCTTCCCCGATGACACCCGACGCAGACCTGCTTCGCCTGCCGCGCGTCGGGGTCTATCGCGGCCCTCAGGAAAAGACTCTCTTCGGCGTGCTCGCCCGAGGCATGGCATGACCTCCGCGCAAATCGCCGTCGTCATGACACAACTCGGACGAGGCGGTGCCGAGCGTCAGACCTACTTGCTGCTCGAGCGCCTAGCCCACTCTCCTTGGCGACCGAAGATCGTCTTCTGCTTGTCGGACGACATCGAACCCTACGGCCCCGCGCTGCAGAAACTTGGTTACCCACTCGAGATCATCGAGCGGGGATCGAGCTATGATTTCGGCCGTCTCTTTCGCCTTCGCCGTCGGCTTCGTGAAGAAAAGATCGACTTCGTTCATGCCGTGCATCTCCTAGCATCCGGCTATGTCTTTCTTGCCGCATCCCTCGGACGGAAACCGCGCCTGCTACCATCCGCTCGTGGAACCGTGGTCACACCATCACTGATCAAGCGAGGGATCTACCGCTGGATGTTTCGATCCTGCTCGAAAGCCCTGGTCAATTCTTCCTTGGGAAAAGAGTACCTCGTCAACTATTTCAAAGCGCCTCGAGAACGCATCGTCGTCATTCCCAACGGTATGGATTTCGACGATCTCCGTCGTGGAGCATCCGAGTCGAAGCTCCGCAGCGAACTCGGAATCGACCGGGATGCCGCCATTGTCGGCTTCGTGGGCAAAGATTCTCCAGTGAAAAACGTGCCATGCTTCATCGATGCCATGCGCCGAGTGATGCAAAAGGATTCCCGGCTTCACGCCGTGCTCGTGGGAAAAGGCCTGGACGAAACGGCCCGCGTACGGCTGGCAGAAGATCTTCCGAAACAAAGACTGCACTTGCTCGGACCACGCGATGACATCGCTGCTGTGATATCCGGATTCGATGCACTCGTACTCACCTCGAATACGGAGGGCTGCCCGAATGTCGTCATCGAAGCGCTCGGGCTGGGTATACCCGTCATCTCGACTGCAGTGGGAGATGTAGAAGAGATGATCGAGCGAGGACGAACGGGTTTCATTTGCCCCGTCGGCAACGACGCGGAGATCGCAGAAAAAACCCAGCAGCTCCTCTCTCAGCGCGAGAAGTTTCGAGCCGATCTCCGCGAGCGTTTGCCCTCGATCGAGAAACGATTCAGTCTGGAAACGATGGTCGAACGAACGACCGACCTGTGGGCACATCTTCTCGGCTGTTGACGGCGGAAAAGCCGATCGATACGCTGCTTGCCTGCCGCTTGTGACTCGACGAGTTCCCGGAGAAAACGATGACGCTTCGCTCGATGGTCGCCGCCTTGCTTGCGTTCGTCTGCGCCCACGCCCCCACCCTCGGGCAGGACAGCCTAATGCCCGAAAGCCAAGGGCTTTCCAGCGATGGTCGAGAGATCTCATCGACGATCAGCGGCAAACGCATTGCGGGCAGAGTGCGTTTTCTCGCCTCACGCTTCATGGAGGGCCGCGAAGCCGGCACCTCCGGCGAGCGACTCGCTGCCGAGTATTTACAAGCTTTTTACTTCGGCCTGGGCTTGTCGCCCGCCGGGGATGAAGGCTCGTTTTTTCAACGCTTCGAATTCGATCGCGTTTCCCTCGCCGAGCGCAATACCCTTGCCGTCATCCACGAGACCGCCGACTCGACGACACGATCCGTGGGAACGCTGTCCCGCCTGCGCAACGATTACGAGATCGGTGACGGATGGCTCCCCTTCAACATCTCCTCTTCATCCAAAGTCGAAGGCCCCGTCGTCTTCGCAGGCTATGGCATCACCGCCCCCGAATATGAGTATGACGACTACGGTCGTCACTCCGTCCGCGGAAAAATCGTTCTCCTGCTACGCGGGGAACCCAGGGAACAAGACCCTGAATCCGTTTTCAAGGGATTGCGCTATACGAAGCACTCGGCTTTCGTCACCAAAGCGCGACTCGCACAGCAGCATGGCGCTATCGGCGTGCTATTCGTCACCTCTCCGCTGTATGGGAAACCTTCACAACAGCGACCTGGAAACAGTCTTGCCCGCTGGTCGTCGTTGACAAAACGCGGCGATTTCGATCGGCGAGGCCCAGCCGACCCGCAAGAGCTGTATCCCGAGATTGCGAAGGACATCCGCATTCCCATAGCCCACATCGCACCTGAGATTGCTGCGGACCTACTCGGGAGACCTGACCGGCTGGCCGAAGTGCAGAAGAAGATCGATGCCTCGATGAAGGCTCTCACCTTCGACATCGAAGGTGCTCGAATCGAAATGGAACTCGACATCAAGCGCGAGAGGATCCCGGTTCTCAATGTGGTAGCCAAACTCGAGGGAAGCGATCCCACTCTAGCGAAAGAGCATATCATCATCGGCGGCCACTACGATCACGTCGGGTACGGCCGCTTCGGCTCGGCGACTAGGGCGTGGGACAAGCTTCACCCCGGAGCCGACGACAATGCCTCCGGAACGGCGGTGATCATGAGCATTGCCGAGGCGATGGCTCTTGCCGAGACCAAGCCCAAGCGGAGTATTCTCTTCCTTCATGTCACCGCCGAAGAAAAAGGTCTTTGGGGTTCACGTTGGTTCGTAGAGCACCCGAGCGTCCCTCTTGAAGACACCGTAGCCATGCTCAATCTCGACATGGTCGGGAGAAACGATCCCAGCGTCGTCTCAGTCAACGGCGACGAACGCGCCAAAGGACTCGATGCGCTCATCAAGCGAATCGGCAAAGACGTGCTGCAAATCGAAGTCAACAATGACGCCGGTTCCGGAATCGACCGCTCGGATCAATGGGCTTTCGCTTTGAAAAACATCCCCTCCGTTGCGTTCTTCTCGGGAACGCACACCGACTATCATTCTCCTAGCGATGTTGCTTCTCGAATCGTCGAGCAGAAGATGCAGAACATCGCTCGCCTCGCCACGATGGTCGCCTGGGAAATCTCCGTTCACGGCGGCGAAACCATCGCTGCCCCGCTCTCCGGCCGCCAAGCGGTCACAACAGGGGACACGAAGCCATGAAGACGCATTTCCTACGAGAAACATCCGTGCGACTCATCCTCTGCCTCCTGCTGCTGCCGACGATCTCTGCGGCAGGAGCCGAATCCGGTCTCTCCTCCGCAAAGGAGATCATCATGAAGTCGATCCAGGCTCATGGCGGTGCCGGTGCTTTGCAACAGTGGAATGATCTCTATGCGGAGGGTCGAACGATCTCTTACTACGGAACCACCGAGATGCGCGGAACCTCATCGATTACGATTCATGATGGGCGCATGATGCGCCGCGATGGAAAGGTTTCCTTTCGCGGATCGACCTTCACCTTCTCGGAAGCCAGCACCGGAAAGACCGCCTGGCAAAGTCGTCGGGGGCGTGTCTATGATTTCCCTCCCGACAACTCCAATCACTTTCTCTCCCACCTTCCCACCATCCTCCTGCGTGCCGCGAGTGCCGATCCGAGTGCATTGACGCTTGTCGGCGATGCCGAAAGGGATGGAGTCGACGTTCAGCTCATCGATTTCGAGGAAGGTACATCAAGCACGCGACTCGCCTTGTCGGCGGCAAACCATCTCTTGCACTCGCTGGAGTTCAAGGCGAAGGAGAACTCGGGCATGGGCACGCTGGAAGAGAAACTCAACGACCTTCGTTTCGAAGAGTACGGCACCGTGAGCGACCTAGCCTTCCCACACAAGTGGACGGCGCTGAAGGACGGTGTCAAACGCAGCGTTTTCACCGTTGAGGCCGTCCGATTCGAGGAGGTCGCGGATCTCGAGATCTTCGCTAAACCCGAAGCCGATCTGGAATCCATGGATTGGAGAGATCAACTCGCGCGCTAGCCTGCTGGAGGTTCCATAGATGACTTGGCCAAGGAGAGACCCGATGACCTTCGACCGATTCCGACTTTCGATCCCGCTTCTTCTGTGCGGAATGATCACTTCGCCGTTCATGGCGCAATCCGCTGCTGCAAGGGACAGGGCCGAAACGCCGAATTCTCCCAGGATGACCGCGAAGACCTTCAACGGCCTATCTTTGCGATCGATCGGCCCGGCGCTGATGTCCGGCCGAGTCGCCGACATCGCAATCCACCCCAAAGACCAAAGCACTTGGTACGTCGCCGTCGGAAGCGGAGGCCTCTGGAAGACGAGCAATGCCGGAACGACATGGAAGCCCATTTTCGACGAGCAGAAATCGTATTCGATCGGTTGCGTGAGTCTCGATCCGAGTCGACCGGAAACGGTCTGGGTAGGAACCGGCGAGAACGTCGGGGGAAGACACGTCGGCTACGGCGACGGTGTCTACAAGAGTCTCGACGGAGGCCGATCGTGGAAACGCATGGGGCTCGAACATTCCGAACACATCGGCAAGATCCTGATCGATCCGGATGATTCCGATCTCATCTACGTCGCCGCGCAAGGACCACTCTGGTCGGCGGGCGGGGAACGCGGACTATACAAGAGCATCGATGGCGGAAGCACTTGGAGTCTGATCCTCGGTGGCGGCGAGTATACCGGCGTAAACGACGTCATCATGGATCCGCGAGACGGCAACATCCTCTACGCTTCGACTCATCAGCGGTTTCGGAATGTCGCCGCCCTGATCAACGGCGGGCCCGAAACCGCAATTTATAAATCGACCGATGCCGGAGCGACCTGGCGCAAACTCACCCGGGGTTTGCCGAAAGAGGATATGGGCCGAATCGGACTGGCCATATCTCCCCAAAATCCCGACGTCGTCTACGCAACGATCGAGTTGAGTGATCGCAAGGGGGGCTTCTACCGCTCATCCAATGGGGGAGAGTCGTGGAGCAAGCGAAATGACTATATTTCCGGCGCCACGGGCCCGCACTACTACCAAGAGATCTTTGCGAGCCCCCATGCGTTCGATCGGGTCTATCAAATGGACCAGCGCATGCACGTAAGTGAAGACGGCGGCAAGAACTTCCGAAGCATTCACAGAGATCACAAGCACGTCGACGACCATGCGCTCGCCTTCGATCCCAATGATCCGGACTATCTCCTTGCCGGGAGCGACGGCGGCCTGTATCAGAGCTGGGATCTCGGACAGACTTGGCAATTCGTCGCAAATCTCCCGGTGACTCAGTTCTATAAAGTTGCGGTGGACTACGATGAACCGTTCTACAACGTTTACGGAGGAACTCAGGACAACGCCACCCAAGGTGGACCGTCGCGAACCGATAGCATCAACGGGATCCTGAACAAAGACTGGTTTATTACCATCGGCGGCGACGGACACCAACCGGCCGTTGATCCGACCAATCCCAATATCATTTACTCTCAGTCTCAGAGAGGGAACCTCTACCGCCATGATCGAAAAACCGGAGAGGTCGTTTTCATCAGACCTCAGCCGGACCGAGGCGAAGTTGCAGATCGCTTCAATTGGGACTCCCCGATTCTGATCTCACCGCACGACCCGGCAAGATTGTATTTCGCAAGCCAGCGGATCTGGCGCAGCGACGACCGCGGCGATAGCTGGCGCCCGATCAGCGGGGATCTCTCGCGGGCACAAGATCGCCTCACCCTACCCATGATGGGTCGAGTCTTCAGCATCGATGCCGTTTGGGATCTGATGGCGATGTCGGTCTTCGCGACGATCACATCGCTGTCGGAATCACCCGTGCAAGAAGGGCTGCTTTATGCCGGAACGGACGATAGCCTAGTGCACGTCAGTGAAGACGGTGGTGCGACTTGGCGCAAGATCGACGAGTTACCCGGTGTCGACTCTCCCTATTTCGTCAATGATATCAAGGCGGACCTCCACGATGCGGATACCGTCTATCTCGCGATCAGCAGGCACAAGTACGGCGACTTTGCTCCCTATCTTCTCGTCAGCCACGACCGGGGACGGCGGTGGAAGTCGATTGCCGGGAACCTTCCGAAACGGCACATCGTCTGGCGCATCGTCCAAGATCACCTCACGCCGAACCTCCTGTTCGCCGGCACGGAGTTTGGCGTCTTCTTCTCTATCGACAGCGGCAAGAAATGGATCGAATTGACCGGCGGCGTTCCTCCGATTCCTTTTCGCGATCTCGCGATTCAAAAGCGCGAGAATGATCTCGTCGGCGCGAGTTTTGGACGCGGGTTCTTCATTCTGGACGACTACTCCGCACTGAGAGAAGTCTCCGAAAAGGCACTGGCACGGGAAGCCATGCTCTTTCCGATTCGCAAGGCTTGGTGGTACATCGAGAGACGCCCCTTGGGAAGGTCGGGGCAAGCCTCTCAAGGGGCGGCCTTCTTTACGGCCCCCAATCCGCCGTTCGGCGCGGTGTTTACCTACTACTTGCGCGACGAGATCCTCACTCGCAAAGAGCAGCGGCGAAAACGGGAAAAAGAAATCGAAAAGGATGGAGGCGATACGCCCTATCCCGGCTGGGACGAACTGCGACGCGAAGAGCGGGAGGAAGATCCGGCCATTCTGCTGACGGTCCGCGACGACTCAGGCAATGTCGTGCGTCGGCTGACCGGACCGGTAGGCGCGGGTTTTCATCGTGTGGCTTGGGATTTGCGCTTTCCGGGAATCGCTCCCGTCCGCAATGGCGATGAAGACGGCGAGGCGGAGTCCGGTTTTCTCGTCGCCCCCGGAAAGTACAGCGTTTCCTTGGGCAAGCGCGTTGACGGCATCTTCACCGATCTCGGCCTCAGCCGCGAATTCGAGGTCGTTCCTTTGCGTCAAGGAACGCTCGAGGCGGAAGCCTACGAGAAAACGGCTGAGTTCCTAGAGGAGCTTTCCGACCTGCAACGGCTGGTTCATGGAGCTCGCGCACGCATGGCCGACGTCGGCGAGCGACTCGAAAGCATCCGGTCGGCACTGAATCGCTCCGGGGGTGACAACTTGCGCCTGGACATCGAGGTCCGCCGCCTCGAAAAGGAGATCGATGTTCTCCGCCTCGAACTGCTCGGAGATCCGAGGCGCAGGCGCATGGGTGCTGCGGGACCGATCTCCATCTCGGCCCGACTCAATGCCGCCGTCTCCGGAGTCAGCCGTTCGACCTACGGCCCCACGCCGACCCACCGAAAGAGCCATGCCATCGCGCGCGAACGCTTCGAAGAGTGGAAGAAGGTCTTCGGCCGACTAGTGGACTCCGAACTTCCTGCGCTCGAGGCTCAGCTCGAAGAGGCTCGATTGCCCTGGACTCCCGGGCGGTCGATTCGTTGATCGCTCCGAGTGCTGCGGTGCCACGACCTCGATTGGCGACCTCGATTTTGTAATATTTTGCTCGCCTCATGACCATTCGGGAGAGGTGCGCCCTACCGTGCCTCTTCAGCCTCCATTCCCGCCCCTCGCCATTTCGTTGCCGACTTAGCGAAATTTGGTGTTGCTATTTGGGTTCGCTCGGTGTATCAGGTAAGCAACACTTTTCGTGCCGTGCACGACAAGCCGTGCACGATAGGAGATTTCCGAGTGTCCCGAGAAGCCATTCCTCCATCGCGAGAAATCGCAAAACTCCTGCGCCGACGGCGACAGGATCTTGGGCTGAGCCTCCGGGAAGTCCAAGAACAAACGGCAGAAATGGGAAGACCGATCCCGTTCTCGACTCTTGCGAAGATCGAGCAAGGAAAGGTCGAGCCGGGCGTCAAACGGCTCCATCAGCTCTTCGCGCTCTACAACCTGCCGCTGCAGATCGCCTCGAACCTCCTCGACCTCGAAGACATGATCGTCGATCTGCCCCCGGCGGAAGACCTAGAGGCGCTCTACCGACAAGGGCTCGAAGAGTGGAAGCGGGGAGATTTCCGCAAGGCCATGTCCTGCCTCGTTGCCGTGAGAACACAAGCGCCTCAAACCCCCGAAACCCGTTTGCTCCGGCAAAAGGCCCTGCTTTCGTTCGCGATCCAGGCGAGCGGGATGAACAAGCCTCGTCTTGCACAGCAGATCGTCGATGAGTTGCTTCTCGAAGGACCGGAGCCTTCGATGCTGGTCAACACATTGATTCAAGCGGCCGTTTGCTGGCTGCGCAGCGGTGCGATTGAACCTTCCCTCGCCTTCATTGCCAGGGCCGAAACGCATATCGGGGAAGAGGATTACCGCAAACGGGCCTGGATTGAACATCACCGCGCTCAATGTCACGCCGTACTAGGTGACCTCGACGAGGTCTTCTCATCGAGCGACGCGGCCATTGCACTCTATCGCAAGGCGGACGATGCGGCTGGCGAGTGCGCGGTTCATTCCGTTCAAATCGATGCGCTCGAATCGGCCGGCCGTTACTCAGAAGCTCTCGCGATCGCTCAGGAAGGCTACGCCTTTGCGATGAAGCACGGCTTCGAACGCAAGGCGTTGATCAGAAAGCTCAACGTGGGGCGGCTGCTGGTTTCAACCGGCCACGCCGAAGCAGGTCTGTCCGAATTACAGGAAGCGCTCGGGCGTGCGGTCTCCATCGGCGACCAGCCCTCGGAGTTTTTCGCGCACTATCACCTCTGGAAGGCGCATGAGGCTCTCGGCCATGCGGACCGAGCCCGGCTCGAGCGCGAGGCGGCTTGTTATTACGTGCGTTTCGTAGAAGAACCCACAGCGGAAGCCGAAGAAGTTCACAAGATGCAGGAATCGCTATGAGCAAGAATCAAGATGCAGGAATCGCTATGAGCAAGCATGTTGCGCGCCGGCTCATTCCCCGCAGAGGTGGATTGTGCTTGCTGTTGAGCACGATGATCCTCGTTGGAACCTCCCTCGGTGCTTCCTCCTTGTCGCTTCCCGACTCCGAGAAAAACCAAGCCACCGGCAAGGTCGAAGTCGTGGACACCGCCCTTCTCGACGGGAGGCAGCAGGTTCGGCACTCCGTAGACGGCGGGCAGGGCGAACCGGAATCATCGATCTGGCTCTCCGGCTTGGCGACCGACAACGACTACGAGCCCCGTATCTCCATCGACGATGCCGGCAACGGCTGTGTCGTCTGGTGGCGTGACGCTACCATTGCCCAGGTTTTCTACACTCATCGTCTCGGGACTGGGAATTTCTCCCCGCCGGCATTGTTGAGCGAGCCGAGCGAGTCGAGCGAGCATCCCGAGGTCGTCATCGCTCTCGGTAAGATCTGGGTCACCTACGAGATCGATTTCGATCAGGCTCGGGGAATCGCCATCACCGGCAAGATCGGCGAGTCGCCCGAGCCCTTCCCCTCGCGCACCGTCATTCATACGACCGGCTTCACCGGAACGCTCGACACCAGAATCCACGCCTCGCTCGACGCGCTCTGGATCACCTGGGTTGACAGCGACATCGAAGTGGGCTGGTCCGAATACGAAATAGAAACCGAAGAATGGAGTCCACCCCGTTTTCAAAACTATGAGGAGGATTCAGTCGACTCTGCTCGCGCGTTGATTCGCGAGCAGGTGCTCGGCAACTAGTTGAAGCTGGAAGGTGGAGGGAGGCAATCGTCGATGCGTTTCGCTCGGCTCCTGTGGGGGGAGCCGGGCACCACACGGAACCCCGACGGTCGCCACCGTGAGGACAGAGCTTTACGCTTCCGGTCAGCCGAGGATCGCCGGCAGTCTCTACAGTCGGTGGCGAGAGCGAAGCATCAGCTCCCCCTGAAGCATCCTGTCGTTCCGGGCTCCCCTCACCTTGTTGGCTTCCTTGGAGGCTCTCCCGTTATTGCCCGCCGTTCCCATTCCCGGCGGGAGAGGTTCTCCGTCCCCCCTGCCCGAGGGCTCCACGAGTCCTCGGGCAGGTCTCTTTTCTACTCTTCAAACTCCTTATTTTCTGTAGGTTAGCTCGCCCGAATTTCACATATTTTCGATCCCCAAGAGCATGTGCAAACTCTTCTTTCACACCGCCTCGACAAGGCGCAAAGTCGCCGTTATCATCACCCGTCCGTTTCCAAGATGGAGTGCTACGATCATGGCTCAGAGATGCAGTCTGACCGGCAAGAGGCCGCTGGTCGGGAACAATGTTTCGCACGCCCACAACAAGACCAAGCGGCGCCAGATGCCCAATATCCAGTCGAAGAGGATCTATGTACCCGAACTCAGTCGCTGGGTGCGCGTTCGCCTCTCGGCGCGGGCTCTTCGCACCGTAACCAAGGTCGGATTGATTCCCTTCCTCAGTCGAAATGGCCTGAAACTCAAGGACGTCTGCTAGTCGGATAAACTCCGGCGAAGCCCCCCGCATCCTCCTCTTGCTGGACAATGGTTCCCGTTAGACGATGCGGCTCAGCGCCACGGTGAAGTCCGTGGCGCTTTTTGCTGCATGCCGGGATTTCGCAAAGATTCGCGCAGACCTCCAGCCCGGCTTCTTCCTGAGCCCTTCGAGTGAGAGTGCTCAGACGCGGAGCTTCCATCAAGTATCCCGGCTAGAGTATCTGCGGCTCCTCCTCGCGGTCGATGCGCAAGAGGTGATCCAAAGAAAACGGACCCGAGCCGCGCCACACGAGCAGCATGAGGGCCACGAAGACGAAGAGCGTGAACTGGAAATTCACATTCGACCCGAGCAACGAACTTTCGGCCGCGGAGCCGACGATGCTGACGACCACCGCCCCCGCAACCACGATGGTGTTGATCGCGGCGGCCGCTCTTGTGACAAAGCCGAGCGCGAGCGCCGCACCGGCGATCACGTGAGCAAAGACGACGAACCACGCGATCATTGTCTGCCCCTGCCCAAGACCTGAAGGCAAGGTCATTTCCAGTTCCGACATGTTCATAATGAAGTACACGCCCTTGACCACGAGGGCAATACCGAGATAGATGCGCAACACGTCCATCGGACGAACATGCCGGATTCCAGGAACCAGATCGCGCAAGGGCGGCCGGGAGGCTCGCTCGATTCGGCGACGTGCCATCGCTTCCGAGTGCTCTTCCGCCGCATCTTTCTCCTCAGCGGGGGAAAACCTGACAACCAGGGTGCAGAAAGAGCAACCCACGACGAGAGCGCCCAATATCGTCAATGCTTGTGGATACGTAAGGTGTTCGGACCGAAACAGGAAACCCGCCATCACAGCCCCCACATTGCCTCCCGCTCCCACGATCCCCGCCACCGCTCCTAGTGCGCGTTTGTTGATGAACGGCACGATTGAGTAGGTCGCTCCCTCCGACATCTGCACGAAGAGGCTGAAGATGATCATCATGGGAATTGCCAGGATCAATACCGTCATCTGCGAGAAGAAGAGCAGTGCGATGCCCTCGATGAACAGTGCGATGAACAACCAACGAACCCGCCCCTTCAACCCACCGTTTCGAACGAAACGATCGCTGATAAAGCCACCGAGCGTCCTAGCGAAGATATTCATCAAGCCGAATAGCCCCGCCACGAGACCGGCTGTCTTCAGTCCTAGGTCGAAGTAGTCTCGATAGTAGATGGCCGCGATGTTGTTGATGGTGAGCTCGATCCCAAAGCATGCCGCATAGATCAGGAAAAGAGCCCAAACCCGAATGTCCTTTGCCGCAAGTAGGAACGACCCCTTCCCCTTCTTGACCGATCTCAGTTCTCCTTTGGCGCGGAGTTCCTTGAAGTTCCCATCGGGCAAATCGGTCGTCACGAAGAAATAGGCGATGCCGACGAGAAAGCAAACTCCCCCGGCCACCATCATCGACAAACGCCAACTCGTCTCTGCGACGAAGCCGAGGCCCACGAAACTTGCAAAGAGCAGCGGCATGATCATCTGCGTCACGCCACCGCCCAAGTTACCCCATCCCGCAGACGTCGCGTTCGCCGTCCCTACGACGTTCGGCGCGAACATCACCGACGTGTGATATTGGGTAATGACGAAAGAGGCGCCGATGACACCGATCGCCAACCGGAAGAGCAGAAATGACGCGTAGTCGTCTGCCAATCCGATCCCCATAACCGGAATCGACCCGCAAAGCAGCAAGATGGTGTAGCTAAGCCGGGGACCGATTCGATCGCAAAGCCATCCTATGACCAACCGCGCCAATATCGTGATGGCTACCGAGGCGATGATCGTATTCCCTATCTGCGTCTTGGTAAGTCCTAGCTCATCGCGTACAACCGCCATCAAAGGCGCGATTCCAAACCATGCAAAGAAACACAAGAAAAAGGAGAACCATGACATGTGAAACGCCCGCATCGGCCGCGTCTTTAGAGAGAACAAGTCGATGCTCGTAGCCTTGTTGCGTATCTCCATGCCTATTTCCTCCCTTCGCTACTCGACCCGGACGACTTCGGTGGATCGACACGAACGCTTCTCTTCTTGTCGTCTTCCCGCCTTCTCTTCATTCGCCGACAGCGGTGGCTGGTTCATTTCTCCCATCAGCACGGCCGTTCGGCGCCTTTGCGTGCATAGAACCACCAATTCACGATGAGGCAACTGAAGTAGTAGATGGCAAAACCGTAGAGCGCGTACTGCGGTGTGCCCGCTTTGATCTGAGTGGCGAAGATCTTTGGAATCAAGTACGCGCCGTAGGCAGCGATCGCCGAGGTCCACCCGAGAACCGGCCCGCGCATGTCCTTCTCGAAGATCACTCCGATCATCCGGAACGTCGAACCATTCCCGATCCCGGTCGTCGCGAATAGCACGATGAATGTCAGCAAGAAGGGCAAGAAATACTGCTGCGGCCGTTCCGATTTCATGGCGATCGCACAGAGATATCCTGCCACTGTCGTCGCCACGATCATCACGATCGTGTCCCAGTGGGTGACACGCGCACCGCCAAGTTTGTCTGAAAGCCAACCGCCCACCGGCCGAATCAAGGCACCAACACCCGCGCCGATGAAGATATACCCGGCACTTGACAGCCCCGTCAGCTCTCCTGCATTCGGACCGACCCGGTACACTCCGAAGACGTCGTCTATCAGCTTCGGAAAAGCATTTGCGTAGCCGATAAACGACCCAAAAGTCATGACGTATAGCCAAGTCATCACCCAGTTGTGCTTCTCTCGGAAAATTCCAAATTGCTCGCGCAGGTTCTCTTTGGTCTCCTTCGGCGTCAAGAAGCGCATCCCCATCAACGTAATCGCTACCGCAACGATGACAATCAGGAAGGTCTTCAACAACATCGGGAAACCGCCCCACGGTACGATCAACAGGAAGATTCCGACCGAAGCCCCGATATACCCCAGTACGGTCAGCCACAGATACTTCGCCACGGCGACCGGCGTTGGCCCACATTTATGAAAGGGGAGATTGTTCATGAAGATGAAAGCCAGTACGGCGCAGGTCGCCAGAATCGGAACCCAGACGAGACCCGCGTTCTGAATCCAAACGCGCACCGTCTCCCCTTTTTCGATGAACTCGTAGGGATCGCCGCCGAAACCACCGAACAAACCGACCGTGATCGCCCACGGAATCAAGAACTGCATGACGCTGACCCCGAGATTCCCCAGCCCGGCATTCAGGCCGAGCGCCAAACCCTGCATCCGCTTCGGGTAGAAGAAGGAGATGTTCGACATCGAAGCCGCGAATACTCCTCCACCAACGCCCGACAAAGCAGCAAGAAGGATCAAGACCACAAACGGAGTCGTATGATCTTGTAGCGCGATCCCTGCGCCGAGCGCCGGAAGAATCAGCAACAACGTGGACATAAACTTCACGTTTCGCCCACCCGAAATTGCAATCATGAAAGAATTCGGGATTCTCAGCGTCGCGCCGGCCAAGCCTGCCACCGCCGGCAGCGTGAACAACAGCGCGCGATACGCATTTGCCTCGTAAGGCATACCTCCGTTTGCGAAGGTGAAGTTGAACAGCTCGCCGCCTGTTGCAAAGTGAATTCGTTGAATGTATTTCGCGACCATCCCCCAGTAGATCCAAACCGAGAAACCCAGCAAGAGATTCGGTATCGAGATCCACAGATTCCGGTTGGCAATTCCCTTCCCGGTTGTTTCCCAAAACTCGTTGTTCTCGACATCCCATTCTTTCGGAGTCTTGGCCATCGTCACATCCTCCAAGGTATGTCAACTCATGCTCTTCGTACCGCCCGCGCCACGAGTTTCCACATCTCGACTACTTCAGCGCCTGCTCTTTTTCTTGTCGGTGGCCTAGTTGTTTCTTGGGCGGGCCTTGCTCCAGGGAGTGGCTGTGCTTCTGATTTCCTTGCGATTCCAGTTCCAGATCACCTGCTGATAGGGCCTCGAGATATAGTGCAACGGGGCGACGATAAAGTGAACCAGACGCGTAAACGGAACCATGAAAAGGATGACGAAGGCACCGAAGATGTGCAGCTTGATCACCATCGGTAGTGCCACGACGGCCGAGATATCGGGACGTAGAAAAACTAGAGACCACAGATAGGGCGAAAGGTCCGCCGCGAACCACGACGATCCCCAACGAAAGCCGAGAGCAACCCAGCAGCCAAGCACGACCTGAGCGAGCAGCGCAATCTCGATCGCAAGATCCATTTTCGAGGTCACAACGATGATCCGAGGATCCGAAACCCTGCGAAATATCAGCAAGATGAGACTGACCAATACGCTGACACCAAAGGTGAATGCCGTAACCTCAAGAATAATCAAGCGCAACGGGTGACTATTCCAAGCCAGCGTCGTCCCCGGCAATAGAAATGCGGCTGCGTGCCCGAGAAAGAGCACAAGCAGGCCCAAGTGAAATGGGAGTGCACCCCAAAAGAGCTTCCCGCCCTCGAGAAACTGTGACGAAAGCGAGGTGACTTTAAACCCGGTTTGACGGTATCTGTAGGCGACTCCGACGACAAACACGAATGTCGCGACATATGGGAACGCCACAAATAGAAACAGATCCAACATGGTCAACCCTCCGTCTGCAGCACGCGATGGCCCTCACCCCTAGCTTCAATCTCCATCTCTCTGCGGATGGACTTGAGAAAATCGCTCGACAGCTCTCTACGCTCGCGGGCTTTGACATCGAAATCCGCGGCCACCACACGCAACAGCCCGACGAGAGCGTGCTTATAGGCCATTGCGTGATCGCTCGGAACCGCTATCAACGTTTTGTAGTGCTTCTTGTACAGTGCGTTCCGCTGCTCTACTCGCTCCGCAGCGAACTCGCCGATCATCATCTCCAACGCAGGCGCAAGGATTTCTTGGACGAATTCGATCATCGTCTCAGAATCCCTCCAGCGCGGCAGCAAACGGAGAAGATTCGGCAGGTGATCCGGAAGTTCGTTCCCGCATGAAACGTCCGCTTCGCGGTGCTCCCTATTCAGATTGACCAGCAATTCCGCCCGTTTGTAGTCGTCGCCGAAAATGATGTACCCGATATCCAATGTCGTCATCGCCTGGACTTGGAAGGATCGAGTGTATAGCTCTTGCATCGCATCGAGTGCGTAACCTTCTTCTCGACGGTTCCCCACCACGCGCTCGGTTCCGTGTCCCTGCGTTTCGCAGCCCTCGAACGGAAGCAATCTTTGGAATGCGCGAAACTCCTCTGCCGCTTCCGGATATGAGGCATGAAGGGATTCACACGCCTCTTCGACGAGCGTCGGGAGGTCCTCTGCAGGATAGTCAAAGAGCGATGCGAGAAGATCGTAGCGATCCCGGTCGATCTTCATCATGAGCCCCGGCTGGCGGAATCGCCTTTGAACCCGAAGCCTGTACTGCCCTTGACATCTCCTGTGAATTCCATCATTTCAATGGCCTGCTCCCGATGAGCGGCGGGAATGACGAAGCGGTCGTCAAACTTCGCAAGCGCCGTCAAGTAGTAGATCGCTTCAGCCGTCTCTTCTGTCAGCGACGTCTCCTTCAAAGCCTGCGTCGCCTTGGCTTCGGATATATCCCCCACGGTCCGATGCCTGCGATAGAGCCGAACCGCCATCAGCTTCTTGATGCGATCCTCGACCTTTTGTGTGTCGCCCCCGCTGAAGAGATTCGCCATGTATTCCAAGGGGAAGCGTGCTTGCTCGATGCCCCCCCAAAGCTCGTCGGTGCTCGTGTCGTAGAGTCGATTGTCCGGCCAGTGCTTCGCGGTTTCGCTCAATTTTTCCGATTGGCTTGCATTGTCGACCGCCTTCACCGATGCCATGACCGGCAAGAGCGGCGGGACGTAGAAGAGCATTGGCAATGTGCGGAATTCCGGATGCAATGGAAGCGCGAGGTTCCACTTCTTCACGAAGCTGTAGACGGGGGACTTCTGAGCGGCGTGAATGGTTGAATCCGCAATTCCGTTCTCTTTTGCGGCAGCAACCACCTTCGGATCGAAGGGGTCCATGATGATTTCCATTTGCCGGTCCACGAGGTCGCTTTCGTCGGCAGAAGCGCACCATTCGATCCCATCGGCGTCGTAAAGCAGGACCCCGAGATAGCGAATCCTACCTACACAGGAATGCATACATGCCGGCGCATGCCCCGCTTCGATTCTCGGGTAACAAAGGATGCATTTCTCGGATTTTCCGGTATTCCAGTTGTAGTAGGATTTCTTGTAGGGGCAAGCTGTAACGCACATCCGCCATGCACGGCAGACATCCTGATTGATCAATACCACCCCGTCCTCACCACGTTTGTAAATTGCGCCGGAAGGGCAAGATGCGACGCATGCCGGGTTCAGGCAGTGATTGCATATTCTCGGCAGGTAGAAGAACGCCAGCCTCTCGAGAGTGAACATCGCCTGCTGCTGCGCCGGCGGCAGCTTCTTGAGATTGGGATCGTTGCGCGCGTAGTCCGGAGTGCCGCTGAGGTCGTCATCCCAGTTCGGCCCCATCTTGATGTCCATCGGCTGTCCGGTGATCATCGAGATCGGACGGGCCGTCGGCTGATCGTTGCCCGGCGGTGACTCGATCAAGTCGAGATACTTGTAGGTGAACGGTTCGTAGTAGTCGTCTATGACGGGAAGATTCGGATTGTGAAAGATGTTCTTTAGGCCTTTGACCTTGCCCGCTCCTTTCAATCCGATACCGTCGCCTTGCTTCTCCCAACCGCCTTTGTAGATCTCCTGGTCTTCCCACTTTCCCGGATAGCCGGTTCCCGGCTTGGTCTCGACATTGTTCCACCACATGTATTCGGCGCCCTTGCGGTCCGTCCAGATATTCTTGCAAGCAACCGAACAGGTGTGGCAGCCGATGCATTTATCGAGATGAAATACCATAGAGACTTGAGATCGGATATCCATGTCAGACCTCCTGGCGGGTATCGTGCGTCTTCGAATGGGTCGCTTCCGCGTGCTTCGGCTCGAGAGCCTCCGCTTTGCTATCATTTGCTGTCTGCATTGCCTTCGACCTTTCTTGCTTCGGCTTGTCCGTCTACTAGAACACCACCGTATCCATGCGCTTGACGATTACATGGGTGTCTCTCTGGGGCGCGATCGGCCCCCAGTAGTTGAAGTGATACGTGAACTGACCATAGCCGCCGCTCAGAAAGTTCGGCTTGAGATGCACTCGCGTAAAGCTATTGTGACCTCCAGCGCGTTTCCCGCCGCGGACTTGCGACTTCGGGATTCCCACGGTGCGCTCCGGCACGTGGTAGACGATGCAAACTCCTTTGGGGATCCGCGCGCTTACGCTCGCGCGTGCACAGTAGACCCCATGGTCGTTGTACACTTCCACCCAGTCGTTGTCTTGGATTCCGAGCGCCTTTGCGTCCTCTTCGGAAATCCAGCACGGCTCGCACCCCCGCGAGAGGGTCAGCATCCGGTGGTTTTCCATGTAGGTAGAGTGGATATGCCACTTGCCATGCGGTGTCAGACAGTTCAAGATCCGGGCATCTCCGTCCTTGAGCGTCTGCTTGAGATCACCATAGGCTTCCGGCTTCGGGGAAGGCTTGTACGTCGGCAGATTCTCCCCGTACGCTAGGTACATCTCGTGATCGATATAGAAATGTTGGCGCCCGGTGAGCGTCCGCCACGGCACCAGCTTTTCGACGTTGTAGGTGTAGGCGGAATAAGCGCGCCCGTCGGTCATCACACCGGACCACAAGGGCGATGTATTGTAGCGGCGAGGCTGAGCCTGAAGATCCGCGTAGCGAATTCGAAAATCGGCGCTGCCGCTTCCTAGATCTTCGAGAGGCAAACCGGTCTTCTTCTCCATATTGCGATACGCTCGAACGTTGAGCGCACCGTTCGTCAAGGTTGAAAGGTGCAGCACCGCATTCGCTGCCGACTCATCCTCTTTGAGCGAAGGATAGGCCTTGCCATTGAGCTTCTCGACCGGAAAGTGGTTTGACGCCAGCATCTCGTCGTAGGCATCATCGCAGTTGTAGTGGTTTCCGTGCGCACCAAGACCATCTCTTCTGATGCGATCGCCAAGACAGATGAATTTGTCGTAGAGCGCTGTATAGTCCCTGTCGACGACGGCGATGTTGTGCATCGTCTTGCCGGGGATCGGCTCGCACTCTCCGAGATACCAGTCCTTGGTGGTGGCCTGAGAGATCTCCGCCGCGCTGTCATGCGCTAGCGGGGCCGCCACGATATCTTTCTGCGGCTCGGAGAAGTACTTCTTGGCTGCATCGCTCGTCGCCTGCGCCAATGTCTTGAAGATATCCCAGTCGGATTTCGATTCCCAGACCGGCGGGATGGCGGCGGAGAGCGGATGAATGAAGGAGTGAAGGTCCGTGCTATTGAGATCGGCCTTCTCGTACCACGACGCCGCCGGCAATACGATGTCGGAATAGAGAGCCGACGAATCCATGCGGAAGTTGAGGTCGACGATCAAGTCCATCTTACCGGTGGGCGCCACATCATGCCATTTGACCTCGGACGTTCGATCCTCCGAATCCTTGCCGATCGCGTTCGAGTGAGTCCCAAGATAATGCTTGAGACAGTATTCGTGTCCCTTCATCGAACCCATGATCGCGTTGCCGCGCCAGATGTACCAAACTCTGGGAAAGTTGGACTCTGCCTCGGGGTCTGCGATGGCGTAGTTGAGATCTCTCGCCTTCAGCTTCTCGACGACATAGTTCTTGATTTCCTGATCGCTCGTGCAGCCGTCGGCCTGCGCTTCCTTGCTCACCTTTAGCGTGTTCTTATCGAATTGCGGGTAGAACGGCATCCACCCCATGCGCACAGCTTTGAAGATCGTGTCCGCGGTGTGCATTCTCGTCCACTCGTTGTCCGGAACGGTGTTGTAACGCGAGAATTGTCCGTCGTAGCGATACTGGCAGGTATTGATGTAGTGCCACAACGGTGCTTGTTGGAGCCGAACTGCACCTTGCCAGTCTTTGCCGAACGCGAGCGAACCCCAGGAATCCATCGGCGCGAGCTTTTCCTGACCGACATAGTGATTCAATCCGCCGCCATTCTTGCCGACGCAACCGGTCAACATCAACGCCATGGCGCCGGCTCGATACATGAGGTTTGCGTGGTACCAGTGGTTGATGCCGGCTCCAATGATGATCATGCAGCGACCGCCCGTAGCATCCGCCGTATCCGCCCACTCTCGAGCGAACTGAAGAACCGTCTTGGAGTCGACTCCAGTCAGAATCTCCTGCCATGCGGGCGTATAGGCGGCATCCTTGTCCTCGTAGTCGGCCGGATAGTCCCCTTCGAGCCCTCGACTGACGCCGTACTGAGCCATGATCAAGTCATAGACGGTCGTGACGACGGCGGGCCCTTCAGTCGTGTCGATGTGCATGACCGGCACGCCGCGGTATGCGTGCTTGTCCAGCCCGAACTCTGTGAAACGTGTTTTCGCGACGTGGTCTGTTCTCTCGATCAGCGTCAAGACGGGATCGTACGGTTTGTCATCGATCACGTTCTCGAGCTTCATATTCCAATTGCCGGGCTTTTCGTCCCACCGGGATCCGGAACTGCCTTTCGGTACGACGAAATCCCCTGTGACGGCGTCGATGTTGACGAACTTCCACTCGCCGTTGCTGATACCGGAGAATTGGGATAACTCTGATGCGCGAAGCAAGCGACCCGGTTTGAAATGCTCGCCGTCTTTCTCCAGTTTCACCAAGAAAGGACTGTCGGTGTATTTCTTGGCGTAGTCGAGAAAATACGGCGTCCTTTTCT
>JALUUK010000638.1 GCA_027021395.1 Acidobacteriota bacterium | reverse complement strand
ATGATGAAGCGCATGCGGGCTACTACGAGAGTTTGATCTTGGCCGACGGGATGACGTTTCATCAGCATGCCCGGGAACTGGTGACTCTTTCGCGCGGAGAAAAGCTCGCAAAACGACTCGCCGCGCTGCCCATTCCGGTGCTCTACCTGGCGGGATCTCCGGGCGGGGCCTGCCCGCGCTCGAAGGAACTCCTGCGCGATGCCGGCGTCACCATGGCTGAAGTCGGGCCTTCGGGGCACTGGCCCTTTATCGACCGCCCGGGCGCCTTCACCGCCGTCGTCGATGGTTTCGTTCGGACTTTGCGGTGTGTGTGATGAGCACGCGCCGTCATGCGGTAAGATGACCGGACAGCGCTCGTTCCTTCGCGCATAGGTCAATGGCCGATATGCATCTCGACACCATGTGGGAAAAGCTGTTTTCCAGCGAGCACTTGCTCGTCGCATTTCTCGATGTCGAGTTCAACTTCATTCAGGTCAATCGCGCCTATGCCTTGGCCGATGATCGAGAACCCGATTTTTTCCCCGGCAAGAATCACTTCGATCTCTATCCCAACGACGAGAATGAACGTCTGTTCAAGGAAGTGGTGAACAGCGCCCGAGCCCATACCTGCTATGCGAAACCCTTCGAGTATCAAGATGAGAGACGGGGAGTGACCTATTGGGATTGGACGCTCGAACCGATCGTCGATGAAGGAGGCCGCGTTGCGACTTTGCTATTGACCTTGGTCGATGTCACAGGGCGCATCGAGGCGGAAGAAGAACGCCTTCGGTTGGAACGAGATCTGCGGCAGGCGCAAAAGATGCAAGCGGTCGGGACGCTCGCGGGGGGGATCGCTCACGATTTCAACAACATTCTTACCGCCATCATCGGATACAGTGAGATGATTCGGGACTCTCTGCCCGCAGAGAGCGAGCAACGCGCCGACATCATGGAAGTGCTCAAGATCAGCGCTCGCGCCAAAGAGCTGACGCGCCGGATTCTATTGTTCTCGCGCGAGAAGGAGACCGAACTCAAGCCTCTGCACCTGACCTCGGTCGTGCGTGAAGCTCTCGAGCTGTTCAAGGTGACCCTTCCGCCCTCCATCGAGATCATCGAGGACCTACACGCCGTTCCCGATGTGGTCAATGGGAATTCGATTCAGCTTCTCCAGGTCTTGCTGAATCTCTTCACCAATGCGGAGTTCGCCATGCGCAGTGCGGGTGGAGTTCTGCGAGTGGAACTCGATACAGTGACGGTTGACACCGCCTCGGCCGTTCGGCATTCGAAATTGCGGGTAGGGGACTACGTTCGGCTCAGCGTTCGAGACACGGGAGAAGGAATGCCCGAGAAGGTGGCGGAGAGAGTCTTCGAACCGTTCTTTACCACGAAGCCGGTCGGACAAGGCACCGGTATGGGGCTTTCGGTGAGCCACGGCATCGTGGAAGCCCACGAGGGCGCCATGACTTTCGATACCGAAGCGGGTCGGGGCACTTCATTCCATGTCTATCTGCCCGTTTGCGAGGCATCCGACAAGGAGGAAGCCATCGAAACGGAGGGGAGTCTCACGGGGAATGCGCGGCTGCTGCTCGTGGACGACGAGCCCGCCATCGTAGCGATTGCTTCACGAGTTCTGACGAGCCTCGGCTATGACGTGACGGCTTGTACGGATCCCGAAGAGGCGCTTGCCCTATGCTCGGCGCAGCCGGAGAGCTTTGACGCCCTCCTGACCGACCACACCATGCCGGGAATGAGCGGGATCGAACTCATTCAGGCGATCCGAAGTATCCGCCCGAATATGCCGACGATCCTCTGCACCGGATACAGCCAAGTGACCACTGAAACCGAAGCCCGAGCTGCCGGTGCGAGCGCGCTTTTGGAAAAGCCCTACTCGGGGAATGCGATCGCCCTCGTCGTCAGGCGCGTTCTTCGCCTAGCGTGAGAAACCAAAGGACGGTCGGAATCCTCGATCTCCGATCTCATCCCGAACCTGCAGGTTCCTAGCGGGCTTCTTTGAACTCACAATGCTTGCGGATGACCGGGTCGTATTTTCGCAGGACGAGCCGATCCGTCGTATTTCTCTTGTTCTTGACGGTGTAGTACATGTAGGGGCTCTCGCTGCTCTTGAGCTTGATATTCACGCGTTGCCCGGTTTTTTTCTTGGCCATGGTGCTCAATTCTCCAGCGCAAAACCCAAGGTCCGGCGCTAAATACGCGAAATAAAAGTGCTTAGCTCTCAGGCGTTCTTGCCGACAACCCACCCTCGACGGAAATCGGCCCGAATGACGCGATATTTTAGAGATCCGGCGGGAAAGCGCAAATCGGCTCGAGCGGTCCGAGAGTTACGCGGCTATGAAATTGATCAAGCGTCCGGGCACGAAAATCACCTTGCGGATGGTCTTGCCCTCGAGGTGGCGGGCGACTGAGGACTCGGCGGCAGCGGCCTTTTCGATTTCACTTTGAGAAGCATCTGCCGGGACTTGAACTCGACCGCGCATCTTGCCCATCACCTGCACGGCGATTTCGATCCGATCTTCCTGCAACATGGCCTCGTCGTACTGCGGCCAGGGGTGATCGTGAAGAGAGTGTTCGTGGCCGATCCGCTGCCACAATTCTTCGGCGATGTGCGGAGCCTGAGGCGCGAGCATCAGCAAGAATGTTTCGGCTACGAGCCGTGGGATGCGTTCGATTCCCACGAGCCGATTGTTCAACTCGATGAGCCGTGCGAGCGCGGTGTTGTAGGACATGCTCTCCATGTCGGCGGTGACCTCTGCGAGCGTCTTGTGCATGGCCTTGAGCATGTCCTCATCCGGAGGCCGTTCGTCGATCAAGATCTCGCCCGAATCTTGATCGATGAAGTTGCGCCAGACACGCTGGAGGAAACGGTGCACGCCGATGCTGTCCCTCGTGTTCCACGGCTTGGAGACATCGAGCGGGCCCATGAACATCTCGTAGAGGCGCAGTGTGTCGCAGCCGAATTCCTCGCACATGGCATCCGGCGTCACGGCGTTCTTGAGAGATTTGCCCATCTTTCCATAGGATCGTTTGACGGCTTTTCCTTCGAAGAAGAAGTGTCCGTCTCGTTCTTCGACTTGGGCTGCATCGACGTAGAGCCCACGTTCATCTTGGTAGGCATAGGCCTGGATATAGCCTTGATTGAACAGTCGGGCGAAGGGTTCAGGAGTGCTGACATGGCCGAGATCGTAGAGCACCTTGTGCCAAAAGCGTGCGTAGAGAAGGTGCAATACTGCGTGCTCGGCTCCGCCGACATAAAGATCGACACCGCCATTCGCCATCCAATAACGCTCCTTCTCGGGATCGACGAGAGCCGTGTCGTTGTGAGGGTCGATGAAGCGAAGGTAGTACCAGCAAGATCCCGCCCACTGCGGCATGGTATTGAGTTCGCGGCGATACTCCTTGCCGTCGATGCGCAGCGTCTTCCACTCTTCGGCTGCTCGATAGAGCGCGGGTTGGGGCGCCGTATCCGGGTCTTCGTTGCCGCGAGGCTTGAAATCGTCCATCGGCGGCAAGGTCACCGGGAGATCCCCTTCATCGACGGCACGGACCGTTCCATCGGCGCCATGGAGGATGGGGAAGGGTTCGCCCCAGTAACGCTGCCGGGAAAAAAGCCACTCGCGCAGTTTGAAATGAACTTTGGCCCGCCCGATCTTCGTTGCTTCCAACCACTCGATCATCCGTTTCTTGGCATCCGGGGTGGAAAGGCCGTCGATGCTGATTTTCGAGTTCTTGGAGTGGACCGCAACACCGGATTCGACAAAGGCTTCATCGAAGGTCCGGGGGTCTTCGAGGTAGGCGGTGCGAAGAGCGTCGACATCGCATGAAGACGTTGCAGACGAAGAGTCGTTCGCGTGCTCGAGCAACCAGGATTCCGGCGGCATGACGACTGCGGGCACGGGAAGGTCGAAGTGCCTGGCAAAATCGAAATCGCGCGGGTCATGCGCCGGAACGGCCATGATGGCTCCCGTTCCGTAGCCCATCATCACATAGTCTGCAATCCAGATGGGGATTTCGCGCTCCGTCACCGGATTGACGGCATACGCGCCGGTGAAGACGCCGGTCTTCGTCTTGACGTCGGCTTGCCGATCGAGATCGCTCTTTGCCGAGGCTCGTTCGACATAGGCGAGAACCTCGCTCCGATGCTCGTCGGTGGTCACTCGGCCGACGAGCGGGTGCTCGGGGGCGAGGACCATGTAGGTCGCTCCGAAGAGCGTGTCGGGCCGCGTCGTGAAGACCGGGATCGCGTCGTCGTGCCCGACGATCGGGAAGGAGAGTTCGGCTCCTTCGCTCCGGCCGATCCAGTGGCGCTGCATCGCTTTGATCGCCTCGGGCCACTGCACGAGCTCGAGGTCGGCGAGCAATCGTTCGGCGTAGGCGGTGATACGCATCATCCATTGCTTGAGCGGACGCTTGTAGACAGGATGGTTGCCTCGCTCCGATCGGCCGTCGTTGGTGACCTCTTCGTTGGCGAGTACCGTTCCGAGCGCCGGGCACCAATTGACGGCGACGTCGGCGAGATGTGCTAGGCGCTGAGTCGAGATCCACCTTTCGCGCTCGAGGTCGTCTAGGTCGCACCATTGCGGAAGATCTTCGCGCGAAGCGTCCTGCCCCGAATCTGCGGAGAGTTGCTCGAGCGTGATCTTCCCCGCGTCGAGCTTGGCGCGAAGTTCCGCGATCGGACGGGCTTTCCCGAGCGCCGGGTCGAACCAACTCTCAAAGAGCTGGATGAAGATCCACTGTGTCCAGCGGTAGTAATTCGGCTCGATGGTGGCGATCTCCCGCTCCCAGTCGTAGCTCAGCCCGAGAGCCCTGAGCTGGCGCCGCATGTTGGTGATATTTCTCTCGGTCGTGACTCGGGGGTGGATGCCGTGTTCGATGGCGTACTGTTCGGCCGGCAAGCCGAAGGCATCGAATCCCATGGGGTGCAGGACGTTGAAGCCGCGCATGCGCTTGTACCGGGCGACGATATCGGTGGCGATGTAACCTAGGGGATGGCCGACGTGAAGACCCGCTCCGGACGGGTAGGGAAACATGTCCAGCACGTAGAACTTGGGTTTCGCGGCATCGAATCCCGGATCACCGGGTCCGAGCGAGCGGAAGGTGCGGTTTTCCTCCCACGTCTGCTGCCACTTTTTCTCGATCTGTCTGAAGTCGTAGCGATGGCTCATAATCGGCGGAGTATAGCTTTCTCGCCCGGAACGGCACACCGCTTCGGGCCGCAGGAGGAATGCGATGTCCGATGCAGAGAATGAGACCGTATTCGCCAAGATCATTCGAGGAGAGATTCCCTGCCACAAGGTCTACGAAGACGAGCATGTCTTGGCTTTTCTCGACGTGGCGCCGCTGAGCGAGGGACACACTCTGGTCATTCCGAAAGAGGCGGCTGCAACGCTCGATCAGCTCTCCGAAACCTCCGCTGCGGCCATTGGGCGTGTCTTGCCGAAAATTGCGCGCGCGGTCTTGGAGCAGACGGGAGCCGAGGCATTCAACATTCTGCAGAACAATGGTTCCCGCGCGCATCAGGCCGTCTTTCACGTGCATTTTCACGTCATCCCCAAGTTCGAAGACGGCAGCGGCCTCGGTATCGGCTGGTCCGCGGGGCAACTCGACTCCGCTGCCGGGCGCTCCCTAGCCGATGCGCTGCGCAAGCGTCTAGGGGGCACGGAGCCGTGAGTTCTTCCGGCGAAGGTCCGCGATGGATCGCGGAGAAAGTCTCTTGGCAGGCTCTTCTCGAGGAAGGGCTCGGGCGCCCGGTCGTGCTGTCTTGGGGAAAGTCTCGCACGAGCCCGGTGGTGTTCAAGGACCAAGGGCATCAGATATCGCTTCGCCTGAATCGCTTTTTCATGGATGCTCCGGAGGAAGTCGCACGGGATCTCCTGGCATGGGCCCGAAATGGTCGGCGGGCGAAGAAGGCCTGCAAACGCCTCGATGCGTGGATCGCGGCAGCCATCCAACGGCTGCCTCCCAAGCCCGCGCGGGCGCTGCGGTTGCGGACGAGGGGAGCCGTGCACGATCTGGAGGCCTTGACCGCACCACTGATCGATGGAGTTTTTCAGAGCATCTACGGCAAGCAGTTTCCGCCGCCGGCATTGACTTGGGGGCGCCGCATGCCGAGGCGGGCTCGGCATACTTTGAGACTCGGCTCCTTCGATCGCGAGCGGCGGTTGATCCGCATTCACCCGGTGCTCGACCAGAAAAACGTCCCTTCGTGGTTCGTCGCCTTCGTGCTCTACCACGAGATTCTCCATGACCTAGTTCCCGACGAAGAGGGCGGTTCTCGCCACCACAGCCGTCGCTTCCGAGAACTCGAAGCGGCTCATCCCGACTACGAGCGAGCCCTCCGCTGGGAAAAGCGAAACGTTGCGCGCTTGATACGAGACGCGCGTCGCTTGTCCCGTCATGAGCCCGATCCTTTGGGCAGGCCCTACCACCCGTCTGCGCCGATGGATCGAAGGACGACCGCCGCGATCGTCATCCCTCGGCAACACGAGCTGTTCTGAGCCTTCGGTATCTTCGTGAAGGAGCGGGAACTTTCGCGATAGAATGAGCGGCCGAAAGGGGTCATGCTCTGAACAAACGAGAATTCCTGCTCGCGCGCCGCATTCTCGACTATCTCGGGAAGTGTGTGGAGCAAGGGCCGAAAACAGCACGACAGATCGTGCGCGGGCTCGAGCCGACGAAGGTTCGTTTGCCCGAGCTTCGCCGCACCCTGTCACGGATGGTGCAGGAGGGGGAGATCGTCGCTCTTCGCGGTCGGCGCTTTGCCGCATGCGAGCAGGCGGGAGACGTCGTCGGGCGCTTGGTGCGGACGCGAACCGGAGCCGGCTGGGTCGCAGCCGACGACCCGACGCGAGACGATCTCTTCATCCCCGTCGAGGCGCAATCCGGAGCATTGCACGGAGACATCGTCGCCGCGAGGGTCGTCGGACGGCGGCGGGATGGGCGGCCGGAAGGGCGTATCGTCCGTGTGATCGAGCGCAAGTCCGAGTTCGTGGTGGGGCTGTTTCACCGTACGGGCAGTGGGGGAGGCTTGGTCGAGCCTCTCGATCGCGGTTTCGGTTTCGATATTCTCGTGCCGAAGAGAGCGAAAGATCGACTGCTCGCCGAGGCTCGTACCGGAGAAATCGTCACCGTGCGGCTCGACACGCCGCCGCTCGACGGCAGACCGCCGCGTGGGCGTTTAGTGGAGAGGTTGGGATCTCCCGATACTCCGGGTATCGATGTCGAGATCTTGGTGCGGAAGTACGGATTGGAAAGTGAATTTCCCCGTGAGGTGATCCGCGAGGTGGAAGCACTGCCCGGGGAAGCATCCGCATGGCCCTTAGATCAAAGAGAGGATTTTACTGCTCTCGAGGTCGTGACCATCGATGGGAGCGACGCCAAGGACTACGATGACGCCATCCATGTGCGGCGTTTGGAAGACGGGGGATTCGAGTTGCAGGTCTTCATCGCCGATGTCGATTTCTTCGTGGCGCGGAATTCGGCCATCGAGCGCGAGGCGCTTCGTCGCGGAACGTCGGTTTATTTTCCGGGTCGGGTCATCCCGATGCTTCCCGAGCGATTGAGCAACGACTTGTGCTCGCTGCTGCCGGGAGAACTGCGCTTGACGCAAGGCGTCAGCATCACCTTCGATCGCGAAGGGCGACGAAAATCCCACCGCTTCCACGACGGAGTGATCCGCTCGAAGGCTCGCATGACCTATGAAGAAGTCAGCGAAATCCTCGACGGAAACCGACAGCGTGCGGCTGGGCATGGGCAGGCCCGTCTGGCGATGTTGGATGCCGCTCGAGGTCTGACGGAAGTTCTGGTTCGAGCGCACCGGCGCCGCGGCG